>JAMOVZ010000017.1 GCA_027061865.1 Desulfobacterales bacterium | reverse complement strand
TGGAATACATCTTGTCTGATCAAGAGGGGCAGGAGTGTATCTTCTGCCCAGGTCTTGATCGGGGTATGGACGAGGAGCGTTTGATCCTATATGTGGGCACCCACACTATGGTGATGATGAACCGCTATCCATATAATAATTGTCATCTGCTTGTGGCCCCAACAAGGCATGTGCCTTCCTTTGACGAGTTAAGCGACCAAGAGTTACTGGCCCTGTCGCGTACGATTAGGCACTCGATTCAGTCGTTGAAGAGATTAATGAATCCCGATGGATTCAATGTGGGGGTGAATTTGGGCCGGGTGGCAGGTGCGGGTGTTGAGGCCCATCTGCACTATCACATAGTTCCGCGATGGAACGGAGATACCAGTTTTATGACCACGGTGGGGGAGATAAGGGTTATCCCTGAACATATAAAGGAAAGCTACAAGAAACTGTTGCCTTTTTTTAAAGATCTTAAAGATGATTCTTCTGGAGGAGAATGATGAAACAGATCAAAGCCGTATTTGTCATCCTTTTCTTGTTGTTAGTGGTAATTGTGGCTGTGCAAAACTATGTCCCAATGACCACGCCGATCAAGTTTAAGGTGGATCTTCTATTTGTAAAGTATGAGACACCAGACACCCCTTTGTTCATAGTGATAATAATTTCCTTTGTGCTGGGGGTGATATTCACAGGGCTTTATGGCCTGGGGGAGCATTTGCGACAGCGCCGTGAGATCAAGTCTTTGCTCAAAGAAATCGAGGAAAGGGACAAGGAACTGAGTTCCCTTCGAAACTTACCCGTGACTTCAGAACCAGTGGGGAGCCCTGTTAGTGAAGAGTCTGCTCAAAAGGATGAGAGCTCTCCAGGTCAAAGTTAAGGAGTGAAATTCCGGATTAATGGTGACAAGGGCTCATGTTCGACTCCCTCATACAGTGGTTATACCATCCAGCTAATCAAAGACTCCTCCTTGGGATGTTGGGGGCCTTTGGCCTGGGCCTTTTGTCCGTGAAGTTGATTCCCCGCCTTAAAAAGAAAGAAAAGCCCAAGAAGATTCAGACTCAGGAGGGGGATGAAGCCTTTTTGAAAGGTATTCATTATATCCTCTCTGATGAGCCGGACAGTGCCATTGAAGAGTTTACCAAGTTTGTCCAAGTAAACTCTGACACCATCGAGACCTATGTGGCCCTTGGAAACCTTTATAGATCAAAGGGAGACATAGAGAGGGCAATACGGATCCGGCAAAGCATAATCTTGCGCCACGACGTTGACGAGGAGATCAAATTGCGCGCCCTTTTTGATCTGGGTCTTGATTACAAGAAGGGGGGGTTTCTCAATCGCGCCTTGGAGACCTTTCTCCAAGTGGCCGAGAAAAAGCCCTCTGACCTTAAGGTGCTTACAGAGGTGGAAAGGATTTACGAAGAGTTGAGGGACTGGGAAAATGCCTTCAAGACTCGACAGAAGATCTCAAAACTCTCTGGAGGAGATCACCGCCATATCCTTGCTCACCACCTGGTGGAGATGGGCAAAGCCAAACAGGAGACAGGCGATTTCTCTAAGGCCAAGTCTTATTATTCCAAGGCCATATCCACTGATGAACGCTGTGTTGATGCCTATCTCCATCTGGGAGACCTCTTCTTTGAAAAGGAGGATTACAAAAAGGCCATATCCACCTGGAAAAAGATAGCCCACGTGGCCCCTCATTTCACATATTTAGCCTACCGGAGGCTCGAAGGGGCCTACTCCAAGATGAAGAACCTTAAACCCATTGAGGATTTTTTGAGGGAGTCGCTTTCCCTCAATTCTGATGCCTTTACCCACCTTGCCCTTGCCCGTTACCTGTACAACCAGGGCGATCTGGAGGAGGCGCTCAATGAGGTTGAGAAGGCGTTAGAGCTTGCTCCACACCTTTGGGAGGCGCGGAGATTTCAAGGCCATCTACTTCTTTCCAATGGCCGAAGTGGAGAGGCCCTTGAGGCTTATAAAGATCTTCTGGACCACCTGGACCTGCCATTCCTCAAATTCCAGTGCTCCAACTGCGGATTTGAGCCCCCCGACCTTCACTGGCAGTGCCCCAACTGCAAACAGTGGGACACCATAGGACTGGTTGAAACCTCCCCATCCCAGAGCCCCACTCGATCTGACCGTGTGCTGTGGAAACTGGAGCCCCCTTCACAGGAGACGGCATGAAATGAGCGGCATTACGCCGATGCTCAAACAATACCTGAGCATAAAAGAGCAATACCGCGATGCCATCCTGTTTTTCCGCATGGGGGATTTCTATGAAATGTTCTTTGAGGATGCAGAGGTTGCAGCCAAGATCCTGGGAATCATCCTGACCTCGAGGGGAGAGTTTCAGGGCAAACCTGTCCCCATGTGCGGAGTGCCTCACCATGCAGCCAAGTCTTACGTGGTAAAACTTGTAAAGGCGGGGCTGAAGGTGGCCATATGTGAGCAAGTTGAAGACCCGAAAACGGCCAAAGGCATTGTAAAAAGGGATGTGGTTCGGGTCGTGACATCGGGCTCTTTGCTGGAAGAAGATGAAATAGATACAGAGGAAAACCTGTACATTGCTGCCATAGCTGCGGGAGAGGAAAAGCTAGGGCTGGCATATGTAGATCTTTCGACCGGAGAGTTCAAGGTTACAGAGATCAATGAATGGGAGACCCTTTTGGATGAGATCGGTAGGATTGGGCCTCGGGAACTGCTCGTCCTTGAAAGAGACGGGCTTGAGGGAAGGCTTTCTTCTTTCAGCTTCCATGTGGAGGTCCTGGAAAGTCAAAATTATAATCCCTCAACCGGGCATAACCTGGTGAAAGAACAGCTAGGTGTCTCTTCCTTAGAAGGGTTTGGGTGCGCTGAGATGCATCGGGGCCTGGAGGCGGCCGGGGCCCTGGTCTACTACTTGAGGGAGATTCAAAAGGGAGCTCCTGCCCATATTAAGGAGCTCTCTGCCTATCACATTGGGCAGACCATGTTCCTGGATGAGGCAACCAGGACTCATTTGGAACTCCTCAAAACCATGAGGAGGGGCACACAAAAAGGCTCCTTGGTCCATGTTCTGGATAAGACCCTCACCCCTATGGGAGCAAGGTTGCTCAGGAAGTGGATAAGCTATCCGCTGCTGGAGCCGGATCCCATTGAAGAACGCCTTGCTGCTGTCTCATTTCTTAAGGACTCTCCCCTCTTGAGGCAAGATATTAGGGGCGAGCTCAAGGACATATATGACCTTGAGCGACTTAACAGCAGAATCGCCCTTGGCAGGACAAATCCCAGGGACCTTATCGCCCTCAAGCTATCTGCCAAGATGCTCCCTAATGTCAAACGGCTTATCTCTGATACCCCCAGTACCTTGCTTTCCCACCTTTCTTCCTCCCTGGATTGCCTGGAGGATATAGTCGCCTGTATTGAGGAGTCCATAAGGGACGATGCCCCTTCTGTGTTGAAAGACGGCGGTGTGATCAAAGATGGATACAATGAAGAGCTTGATCGGCTAGTGGAACTCAGCAGAGGGGGCAAGGCATGGATTGCTAGATTTGGGGCCCAGGAGCAGGAACGCACCGGGATTCCCAGCCTAAAGGTAGGTTATAATAAGGTCTTTGGATATTACATCGAGGTGTCAAAGCCAAACCTTCACTTGGTTCCAGGCCACTACATCCGAAAGCAGACCTTGGTCAATGCAGAGCGTTTTATCACCCCGGAACTCAAGGAGGTGGAAGAAGAGATCCTGGGTGCAGAGCGGAAGCGGATTGAGCTGGAGCATGAACTCTTCGAACAGGTAAGGAAAAGGGTGGCTTCACAACACCAAAGAGTAAAGTCAGCCGCCGAGATCATTGCCCAAATCGACACCCTCTGTTCCCTGGCCGAGGTGGCAGCCCTAAATAGCTATGTACGGCCACGGATAAGTCAAGATTTGGATATAACTATTCTCGAAGGCCGCCACCCAGTGGTGGAGCAGACAGTCAAGGATGAGCAGTTCGTGCCTAACGACATCCATCTGAACGATTCAGATCAGCAGGTGCTCATCATCACCGGGCCAAACATGGCGGGAAAGTCCACGGTGCTCAGGCAGACGGCCTTGATCGTGCTCATGGCCCAAATGGGCAGCTTCGTTCCTGCAAAAGAGGCCCACATTGGGATCGTAGACAGGATATTTACCAGGGTGGGGGCATCAGATGACCTGGCCATGGGTCGAAGCACCTTTATGGTGGAGATGACCGAGACGGCCAATATCCTCAGGCA
>JAMOVZ010000016.1 GCA_027061865.1 Desulfobacterales bacterium | reverse complement strand
TACAAGCATTTAAAGGCCATGGATGATTTGGCTAGAGACTTGGAAAAACTCTCCCGCATGATTGAGATGGCAGCAAGGGGATATGCCCCCGTATTTGCCCAATGGAAGGCAGACGAGGACAGCCTCATGCGCCTGTACCGCCACGACCTTGGGATGTGGGATCTGGTGGCAGAAGTTGAAATGGAGATAGAGAGAATTACTCGAGACAGGGCCATTCCAAAGACCGATGAAATTGAAGAGATAAGGCTGTTGCTCAGAAGGCTTGAGAAGATGGTTGGCGATAGGGAGCTGGTTTTCAAGGAATGGACTCAACCTGCCGATAAAACTACTTAAAAGGGGCCTTATCTGGCTGGCACTTACAGCTCTGGGTAATAATAAGTCCGTCCACTGAAGACAAAGGGAGATAAAAAATGGTATTTTTAGAGGTTATTGAATGGTTCGACAACACAGGCCAAGAGATCGTCCACCGCGTGCCGGAAGAGGGCTCAGGAGACATAAAATTCGGCGCCCAGCTGATCGTAAGGGAAAACCAGGCAGCGGTTTTCTTTAGAGACGGAAAGGGCCTTGATGTCTTGGGACCAGGCCGTCATACCCTCTCCACCCTGAATCTTCCCCTGCTCACAAAGGCATTGAGCCTTCCCTTCGGCTTTAAGAGCCCATTTCGAGCTGAGGTCTATTTTGTAAACCTGAAAAGCTTTACCAACATGAAATGGGGTACCCGTGATCCTGTGGCATTTCGGGACAAGGAACTTGGGCTGGTTCGGCTCAGGGCCTTTGGCGTATATTCCATGAGGATAGTCCAACCCCTGCTTTTCATAAACACCATTGTGGGCACCCAGGGCCAATACGACAGCGACAGCATTGGCGATTACATGCGGGAAATCATTGTGTCGCGCTTCAACGACATGATAGGGGAGACCCTGGATACCATCTTCAACCTTCCCCAGTACTATGATGAACTCGGCGTGGCCCTGAAGGCCAGAGTGCAGGAGGATTTTGCCAAATTCGGGATGAGGCTGGAGGACCTTTTTATAAATTCAATTACGCCACCCAAAGAGGTCCAGAGGATGATTGATGAGAAAAGCAGCCTCATGGCGGTGGGCAACCTGGACAACTTCATGAAGTTCAGGGCAGCCAAAGCCATAGCAGATGCGGCAACTGGTGGCGGAGCGGCCGAAGGGGCCGCTGGCACTGGAATGGGGCTGGGGCTGGGAGCAGGCCTTGGGTTTCTGCTCCCTGGGATGATCCAGCAGGGTGCAGGCACAGGCCCGCAAGGAAGTGGTGCCCCCAAAGTGAAATGCCCTGAATGCCATTCAGAAGTGGATGCGGGGGCTAGGTTTTGCCCCATGTGCGGACATCAGATGGTGGTAATAAACAAATGCATGAAGTGTGGAACGGATCTGCCGGTTGAAGCTAAGTTTTGCATGAAGTGTGGCAATCCCGTGAAAAGGGCTTCTGACAAATGCCCCCATTGTGGAAGAGAGGCCCTCCCTGGTGCTATTTATTGCAATAATTGCGGTGAGAAGATCTCTTAGGTACCCTGAGCGTGGAGGATTTTTAGGATCACATTTGTTGACTTGGTGTGAAAAATTAAATAAATATTAAAAAAAATTACTTTTTTTATAGTTACGTAACATTGAAATAAACACAGGGGGTTGGGTGTTCTTGGGAGAGGATCAGAGCCGTTGGAAAAAAGAAGTCCTTATACCAAAGGAGGAGATCCAGAAGCGGGTAAAAGAACTTGGCCAGCAGATTTCACGTGATTACGAGGCCAAAGAGCCTGTTCTCATTGGGGTGTTGAATGGCGTGATATTCTTCTTCGCAGACCTGGTAAGGGCCATGTCGATTCCTGCGAAGTTGGATTTTGTGCGGGCAGCCAGCTATGGGGCCTCCATGTCTTCGAGCGGTGAGGTAAGATTTACCAAGGAGCTGGAGATACCTGTCAAGGGGCGGCCGGTGATTATTGTGGAAGATATCGTAGATACAGGGCTAACACTGGTCAAGATAATCGAGAATATAAGGCGGAAAGGGCCTGAGAGCCTGAGGGTGTGTGTCCTCATTGACAAGACAGAGAGGCGGCAGGTGGATGTGCCGGTAGACTACCGGGGCTTTGAGGTGCCAAAAGGGTTTTTAGTTGGATATGGGTTGGACTTCAATGAGCAATACAGATACTTGAGGGATATATTTGTGCTGGAGCCGGAGGAGGGGGTTGATGATTCAAGGAGGGTCCTATGATAATTCAATGCGAGGAATGTAAGACCAAGTTCAACCTGGATGAGAGCCTTTTAAAAGACGAGGGCTCTAAGGTGAGGTGTACTGTATGCCGGCATATCTTCGTGGTTTATCCTCCTAAGACTGAACCAGGCGCTGGCGAAGGCCAAGAGGTGACGGCCATTGATGGGGAAGAGTTCGAAGAAACCATTGCAATAGATACCTCTGCCCCGGAGGAGCCTGTTTTTGAAGCTGAAGAAGAGGAGAAGGAGTTATTTGATCGGGAGTTGGAGACAGTGCTGGAGGAAGAGGGCCTGGTGGAGGATCTCCCTTCCCTGGAGGATGAAGAAGAGGAAGAGAAGGAAGATGAAGAGCTGCAACCAGAGGCTATAGAAGAAGAGGTGGAGGAGCAGGAGGAGGGAAGGGAAATAGGGGTTGAAAAGCCTCGGAGATCAAAGGCCGGAATTATAATACTTCTCATCTTGCTCTTGATTATAGGGGGGAGTGCTGCGGTCATCAAGTTTGCCCCACAGTACATACCAAAGCCTCTTCTTAAATACTTGAGCCCACAAAAGAGTGGGGAGAGTTCAGATATGGGGGTCAGGCGGCTTGAGTTCAGCGGGGTCAGCGGGTCTTTTGTAGAGTCCAAGGCCTCAGGTCAGCTCTTTGTTGTAAAAGGGTTTGTGGTAAATAACTATCCCAAGCCCCGCAGCTTCATCCGCATAAAGGCCAGAGTGCTTGATGAAAAGGGCAACGTGGTCAAAGAAAAGCTGGGTTACGCTGGCACTACATTTTCTGAAGAAGAATTGAAAACGCTTCCATTGGAGAAGATCAACCAGGCCCTCAAGAATAAGAGGGGTAAGAATGATGCTAATGTTTCTGTCCCTCCTGGGGGAAGTGTGCCCTTCATGATAGTCTTTGGAAACTTGCCCCCTGATGTGAGCGAGTTTAGTGTGGAGGCAGTGAGTTCCTCACCGGCTGTTTGAGGATATCAAAACTTACCACCCTGGATTTCAAATTAATTCCTCAGGCTAAGCCCTTTTTGTTAGACCAAAATATTTTATTGTCTGAAACGAGGCGAAAAAAGTGAATGTAGCCCTGTCTTCATTTGAGGCCAAGAAAGTTATTCGGGGACTGATTATGCTGTCACTGGTCTTGACTATGGGCACCATGGGCTACATGATTATCGAAGGGTGGAAGTTTTTGGAAGCCTTCTACATGACGGTCATCACTATCACCACTGTTGGTTATGGCGAGATAAAACCTCTCTCAGAGAATGGGCGCATATTTTCCATAGTGCTTATTTTTATGGGCATAGGGGTGATCGCCTATTTTATGGGCATGGTGGCTCAGGCCATGGTGGAATTCCAGATTAGAGATATATTGGGGAGGCGCAAATTGGACCGCCAAATAAAGTCTTTGAAAGGACATTACATCATATGCGGGTATGGTCGGATAGGCCGGATCATAGTTCACGAACTGAAGGCAAACAATATCCCGCTTGTGGTGATAGATACCGATGAGGCCCTGGTGCCCATGCTGGGGGACGAAAAAATCCCCTTTCTCCGAGGAGATGCCACAAATGAAGATATCCTTCTGCAAGCCGGTATCAAGAGGGCCAAGGGGTTGGTAGCAGTTGTCTCGTCGGATTCTGACAATGTTTTCATTATCTTGACGGCCAGAGGGCTAAATCCAGACCTTTTTATTTTATCAAGGGCAGATGAAGAGCAGACCCAGAAGAAACTGATGAGGGCGGGGGCTGACCGGGTGGTCTTGCCCTATTTCATTGGCGGGCACAAAATGGCTCAGGCCATTATCAGGCCTGCTGTGAGCGATTTCCTAGAGCTTACAATACAGGATAAAAATATAGAGCTTCAACTGGAACAATTAAAGGTGGGGGAAAACTCCACGCTGGATGGTGTTACCCTCTTGGACTCAGGTATAAGACAGGAAATGAATATAATCATCGTAGCCATTAAAAAAAAGGATGGCACCATGCTCTTTAATCCT
>JAMOVZ010000015.1 GCA_027061865.1 Desulfobacterales bacterium | reverse complement strand
AACCACTTCATCCATGCCGCAAGGCGGAATATCGACCTTTCGGCCATCATAGTGAACAATCAAATATACGGTATGACAGGTGGGCAGTACTCGCCCACCACCCCTTACGGCTCTATCGCGACCACAGCCGCTTATGGTCACATAGAGCATGCCTTTTCAATTGCAGAACTTGCAGTTACCGCCGGTGCCCCATTTGTTGCCCGAGGCAGCGTGTATCATACCAGGCTCTTGGATGATGTTATTGAGAAGAGTATAGTGCGCAAAGGGTTCAGCGTGGTGGAGATCATCTCAAATTGCCATATCCAGTTTGGCAGGCGCAACCGCATGTCAGATCCTGTGAGCATGATGAAGTGGATGAAGGACAATGCTGTCAAGGTCGAAAAGGCAAAGGACATGGCCCCGGAGGAGCTGGAGGGCAAGTTCACCATAGGCATTTTGGCTGATGTGCAAAAGCCCATCTTTACGGAGGAATATGAAAAGATCAAACAAAAGGCCAAGTCGTAAGGCAAAACGCAGTGCGCTGAAGCCTAGCCGGTACGAGATTCGGTTGGCAGGCTCAGGGGGGCAGGGAATTATTACTGCAGCAAGGATCTTGGCAGAGGCCATCAGCGCGGGAGGAGAGAAGTATGTGTGCCAGACCCAAAGCTATGGCCCAGAGGCAAGGGGTGGAGCCAGCAAGGCAGAGATAGTTGTGAGCTACGAGCCCATAGACTATCCAAAGGCCATGAACCCTGATCTGCTTTTGGCGATGAATCAGACCTCTTGTGATTCATACTTTTCAGACCTCAAACCCTACGGCCTCTTGATTGTGGACTCCACCCTTGTAAGGCAGATTCCCATCAGCAGGGCCGTGGCCCTTCCCTTTACCGATATAGCAAGGGAGAAGATAGGCAAGGAGTTGGTGGCCAACATGGTGGCACTGGGGGCTGTGGTGCGCCTCTCTCAGGTGGTGGCCCCTGGTATTGCCGAAGAAGTCATAGCCCAAAAGGTCCCCAAGGCATTTGTGGAAATGAATATAAAGGCCTTTAATGCCGGGATTGAGGCAGCCTCTCAAGTGGATATAGACGCCTTGCCTGCCAGTGCCTTTAGCTCCGAAGAAGAAGAACTTTAAAGTTCCATTGGCAAATATGCCTTTTCAATGAGGTCCAAGGGGATTTTGGCTTAAAAAGCAGATGTTGAAATATCAATCCGTGTTTTGGCCCCTTCACCATCCCTGCCCGCGGCAGCCAGGCTGGCTATGGGTCCAAAACACGCCGCTTCGGGAGCATCCCATTCCCCTGCGCGGAATTCAAAGCCGGTTTTGGACAAGCCTAAGGTCTTTCATATCTCTATGTTGTACTGCTTTATCTTGGAGAGCAGCACCGGCCTGCTGATTTCCAAGATCTTGGCCGCCTTGGAGCGGTTGCCCTTGGTGAGTTTCAAGGCCTTTTGGATCAAGTCTCTTTCAAGCAAGCGCGAGGCCTTTTTTAGAGACAGGGTCTCAGCGGGCTTGTAAAGGTAGGAGAGTTGAGTAGGCGAAGTCATGTGAGGGGGGAGTTCGGCGGGGGTTATCCACCTCCCTGATGCCAAAAGTACCGCCCTTTCAATGACATTTTCAAGCTCCCTTACATTCCCTGGCCAAGAATAGCTGATTAGTATGGGCATGGCCTCCGAGGAGAGCCCCTCAATGTTTTTCTGAAGTTTTTTGTTGAAGACATCAATAAAGTAGCCTACCAGTAGGGGTATATCACCGCGTCTTTCCCGCAGTGGGGGCAGATGAATGCTCATGACATTTATCCTGTAATATAGCTCTTCCCTGAACCTTCCCTCCTTGACCTCCTTTTCCAAGTCTTTGGATGTAGCAGCAATTACCCTTACATCTATCTTTTTCGCCCCTATCCCCCCTAAAGGGGTGATCTCCTCTTCTTGGAGCACCCTGAAGAGCTTGACTTGCAGGGGAAGGGGAAGTTCTCCGATTTCATCCAAGAAGATGGTGCCTTTGTCTGCCTCTTCGAAACGGCCGATCTTATCGCGCACCGCATCAGTAAAGGCCCCCTTCTTGTAGCCAAACAGCTCGCTCTCGAGCAGGTTTTCAGGGATGCCGCCACAGTTTATGCTCACCATAGGCCCATTGGCCCTTGGGCTGTTTGAGTGAATCGCCTTGGCCACCAGTTCCTTTCCGGTTCCGCTTTCACCAGTGATGAGAACGGTAGTCTTGTGATTTGCCACCTTTTCCACCAGCTCAAAGACCTTGGCCATGGCCTCGCTTCTGGCAATGATATTATTGAAGGAGTACTTCATTTGGATCTTCTGCATCTCCCTTTTTAGGGAAACGTTTTCCCGCTTGAGCCTTTCCCTCTCTTCGGCCTTTTTTAGGGTGAGGAGCACCTCATCGGTTTTGAAAGGCTTTGAAATATAGTCATAGGCCCCTTGCTTCATGGCTTCAAGGGCCGTATCAATGGTGCCATAAGCGGACATCATGATGTAGGTCTTTTCCGGAAATTTCTCCTGGGCCTGCTTTAAGAACTCCATGCCATCCATCTTTGGCATCCTGATGTCACAGAGCACAAAGTCAAAGTCCCTGGTCTCAAGCATCTCCAAGGCCTTGATCCCATCGGAGGCAGTGGCAACCTCATAGCCCACTTTTCCCAACATCACCTTGAGCATGTGCCGCATATTTTTCTCATCATCTACGATGAGGACGGATTTATTATTTATCGTGTGGTTCATTGCCATGGAAAATAGGTAACCTCACCACTATCTCTGTGCCCGAGCCCTGGCTTCGGGCCTCTATTGAGCCGCCGAGGGATTCCACAATGCTGTAAGACACGGAAAGTCCCAAGCCAGTGCCTTTGCCAGGCTCTTTGGTGGTGAAAAAGGGGTCAAATATGTGTGTAAGGTCTTTTTCCGGGATACCAATCCCATTGTCCCGGAAGATGATCTCTATATTTTCTGAATCATTCTTGGTCTCTACAGTGATAAGGCCTTTACGGCTTGTCTCACTTTGAGCTGAAAGCTCATTGATTGCATCGGTAGCGTTCATAAGGATATTTAAAAAAACCTGTTTCAACTGATTCGGGGTGGCGAGCACCGTGTCCCTTGCGGCCCTTAGATTGGTGCTGATTTCTATTTCCCTCATCATGGGCTGGGGCCGCATCATTTCTAGTGTATCCCGAATGAGGCTGTTTACGCTGACAGGCCTTTTTTCCCCATCCATGGGTCTTGCAAAGTCCAGTAGCTGCCTTATTATGGTGTTGATCCTGGCGATCTCAGTTTCCATGCGCTCTAATGAATCCCTTGCCTCGGCCTCATCCAGCTGTTGGCGCTTCAACAGATCCAGGTAGCCGAGCACTATGCCTATGGGATTTCCTATTTCATGGGCTATACCTGTTGCAAGTCTTCCCACAGATGCCAGCTTCTCAGAGCGGATAATCTCTTCTTGTGCCTTTTCCAATGCCTGGTTGGTGCGCTCTAGCTTCTTGATATGCCGCCTCAGTTCCGCCCTGTTTTCGTCCAACCTCTTCAACATCATATTTAGCGAGCGGTATAACTGGCCCATTTCGTTGTGGAGAGGCTGGGGGGGGAGTGAGAAGGTATCTTTCAGGTGGAACTCTTCAGTTATCTGAAGGAGCTTGTTTATGGGCCTTATGACGCTTCTAGAGAGCAAGTAGACGCCGAAGGCTAAAAGCACCATACTGTTTAGGACTATGTATATGAGTATGACGCGTTCCGATTTCCTCAATCTCCCGTATATGTCTTGGAGGTGAGAACGTATGGTGACTGCCCCCAGTATCAAGCCACCCTGCTCCAGGGGGGCAGAGACCGTAAGATATTGAGGGGCAAACCAGATCACACCCCATGTGCTGCCACTAAATTCAAAATTCCACTCGCCGAGCGATGTAGCCTGCCTGGATATTAAAAGGGCCCGCCCTTTTTCTTGCCCCCAGGCCCCGATAGAGACTAGCTCCCTGCCTTTACTGTCATGGACCATCATGTCGGGGAATCTTGACTCCCTGGCCATGACCTTCAGATCAAGCTTTGATAGGGGAGAGGCAGTTGAGCTCATACTATCTTTTGTTCTTAAAATGGCCGGGCCAACCACCTGAGAAATGGCAATTACGAGGCTCTTTCCTGTCCTCAAGCGCTCTTCAAGCAGGTCGCGCTCCATGAATTTCAGCATCACCACATTGATCAGCAGCATTGCAGAAATGATTAAGACAGCAAGGTAGAGGAGAATCGTGGTCCTTAAGCTGTAAAAGCCCCCGCCCACGCCTTTCCTCCTCACGCCAATAAGCTCAAGTAAAAATTGATCAATCTGGAGCCAAAAAAGAAGTAGATCACCGCGCCTAAGGCCAAGAATGGTCCAAATGGGATGCGGCTTCCCATGCTCTTTCCTGCCACAAGCAGGGCTCCTGCTCCAATTATGGTTCCACTTACAGATGATATAAGCACCACAAAGGGCAAGGCTCTCCATCCCATCCAGGCCCCTATCATTGCCAGCAGCTTGATGTCTCCCCCGCCCATTCCTTCTTTTCCCGTGAGCACTTTAAACCCCCATGCCACCAAAAAAAGCCCCAAACCCCCAGCCAAGATGCCTATTACAGAGTCGGCCCAAGAGGGTGCTCCGGGTAGCAGAGAGGCCAAGAATCCCACCACGATCCCGGGAAGGGAGATCACATCCGGAATTATCTGGTGGTGGAGGTCAATAAATGTAATAACCAGCAGGGAGCCAAGAAAGGCAAGGTAGAGCAAATATTGATATGAAAGGCCGTATCTGATAAAGAGGGCCAGGCTCAACAAACCCATGAGGGCTTCCACCATTGGGTAATGAATGGGAATAGGGGCGCTGCATTGCCTGCATTTGCCCTTGAGCAGGATATAGCTTAAAATGGGAATGTTATCATAGAACTTAATATGGGTGCCGCAGCGAGGGCAGGATGAGGGTGGGGAGGCCAAGGATTTTCCCTGAGGAATGCGCCAGATGCAGACATTGGCGAAAGAACCCAAGGCCAGGCCGAAAAGAAGTGAAAAAATCTGCCATATAACAGGTAAATCCATATCCGATCCTGGAGAAAAAAGAGTTGAGTAACAAAGGCGGTAAGAAAAAGCCACCCATCTTGGCCATAAATCCAGAGAATCCTCAGCAGCGCCTCATCAGAAAGGTCTGCGAGGTCCTGGATCAAGGGGGTATAATAGCCTACCCCACTGATACCTTTTACGGCATTGGATGCGACCTTTACAACAAAAAGGCCATCCAGATGATATATCGGCTGAAAAATCGGCCACTAAAGAAACCCTTTTCCTTTGTCTGCGACAGCCTAAAAGAGATCAGTCGCTATGCAAAGGTTAGCAACTATGCTTATAAGACCATGAAAAGGCTGCTTCCAGGCCCTTACACATTTGTTTTGGAAGGCACGAGATTAGTGCCAAAGATAATGCTCACCAAGCGAAAGACTGTGGGTATTCGTGTGCCTGACAATGACATATGTCTTGCCATAGTGAAGACATTGGGGAGACCTATTATCAGCACTAGCGCCGGTTACCATGCCCCTGAGGCCATAAGAGAGGCCTACAACGGCCAACTGGACCTGATCGTGGACGGCGGCCCTCTCTATCCAAGTCCTTCCTCCGTGGTTTCCTTGATTGACGACGAACCCGTAGTGATCAGGGAAGGGAAGGGGGATGTCAGTTGCTTTCGGTAAGCCCGTAAGAGGAGGGCCACCAGATGTATTGCACTTTTGAAGTGTAAGTGTGAAGCACTTTCAGTGCCGCCCTCGCCATGCCTTTAAAGATGAGATCCCAAAAATCAATTTCCTTGCCCCTGGGATAAACCAAAGAGACCTTCCCCTTGAGGCCTGCCATCTGTTTTGCAAGCTCCACGGCGTCGCGGAAGTTTCCCAGCTCATCAACCAGCCCCAGCTCTTTTGCTTGGGCCCCTGAGAGTATACGGCCATCAGCAATCTTTCTAACCTTTTCTTCAGAAAGCCCCCGTCCTTTTGCCACGGCCTTGACGAATTGATCCTGAATATTTGCGATGAGGCCTTGAAGCAAGGCCTTTTCCCTTTCGGTAAGCGGCCTGTGAGGGGAGCCAATGTCTTTAAACTCCCCACTTTTTACCACTTCCATTTTGACACCAATCTTTTTAAGGAGTTCGTGGAAGCCCACAAATTGCATAATCACGCCGATGCTGCCGGTAAGGGTTCCGGGATTAGCTACAATTTTGTCAGCGGCAGAAGCAATGTAATACCCTCCCGAGGCTGCCACACCACCCAGTGAGGCGATCACCTTTTTCTTTTTGATGGTCTTTCTGATCTCCCTGTAAATTTCTTGAGAGGGGCCGACCCCGCCTCCCGGGCTGTTTATTCTCAGGATGATGGCCTTAATGGAGCCATCCTCCCTGAACCTCACCAATTGGTTGATCGTCTCCTCAGGGCTGGTGATGGGGCCTTCTACAGGGATTACCCCGATCTTTTCACCAAAGGCCAGTTTTTTGGAAGGGGCCAAAAATTTTAAGGCCACCACGGACAAGGTGCCCAGAAAAAGGCCCACCAAGCCTAATATTATGAACACAGTAAGGAGGGGACGCTTTTTTTGGGCCATAATGGTCCTTTACTCAGATTCTTTGCCCCCCTCGGCCTGAGCTTGGGCTTCAGCAGCAGGAACTTTTGAGTCCTCCTCATGGGGGGGCGCCTCTGAAGGGGGCTCTTGTTCAAGGCTTGAGGCTGTTTCTTGGGCTTCTTCCTCTGGCCCTTGGGATTGTTGGGCCTGGAGTTGCCTTTGCAAGTTCATCATCTCCTCCCGCAGCAGCTCGCCTAGACTGGATGTCGCCTCCTTGCGGGAGCTCAGATAGCTTCGGAACGAGTCTTTCTCAGCACGCTCTTCCAGCTTTTTCAATGAAAGCCCTATCTTTTTCTCATCTGCAGAGACGTGGATCACTTGGGCCTGGATTACATCATCAATCTGATACTTGGAAAGAGGGTTCCCTTTTTTGTCCCTGGGAATTTCTGAGACATGGATAAGGCCTTCTATGCCCTCTTCCAGTTCAACAAAGATCCCGAAGTCTGTGATGTTAGTTATGGTGCCGGTTACACGGGTTCCGGGCTTGTATTTGTTAGGGATTTCCAGCCATGGGTCTGGAGTGAGCTGCTTGATCCCAAGGGAAAACCTCTCGTTTTCCTTGTCGATGTTAAGGACGATGGCTTGAACCTCTTGGCCTTTTTTGTAAAGCTCTGAGGGATGCTTGATCCTTTTGGTCCAAGAGATATCAGAGATGTGGACCAAACCGTCAATGCCTTCGTCAATGCCTATGAAGATACCAAAGTCGGTTATGTTCTTTATCTTTCCTTCAATGGTGGTCCCCACTGGATACTTCTCCGCTATCACATCCCAAGGGTTGGGCTCCACCTGCTTCATTCCCAAGGATATCCTCTTCCTGTCCACATCGATGTTGAGGACAACGGCCTCCACTTGATCCCCCACCTTCAAGATTTGGGATGGATGACGTATCCTCCTTGTCCAGGACATCTCAGAGACATGAATAAGCCCTTCCACACCAGGCTCTACTTCTACAAAAGCCCCATAATCAGTAAGGCTCACTACGCGCCCAACGATCTTTGTGCCTATAGGGTATTTTTCGTCTGCATTGAGCCAAGGGTCAGGAGTGAGCTGTTTTATGCCCAAGGAGACCCGCTCCTTTTCCCGGTCAAATTGAAGGACCTTGACTGTTATCCTATCTCCTATCTTGTAATGTTCTGAAGGGTGCCCCACTCGGCCCCACGACATGTCAGTAATGTGGACAAGGCCATCTATCCCCCCCAGATCAATAAAGAGACCGTAATCGGTTATGTTTTTGACCGTGCCTTCTAACACTGCACCCTCTTCCAATATGGCAAGGGTCTTTTCCCGGAGGGCCATTCTTTCTGCCTCCAGCAAGGCCCGCCTGGACAGCACTATGTTTCCGCGGCGTCTATTGTATTTAACTATTTTAAATTCGTGCTCAGTGCCTACCAAGGCGTCCATGTCCCTTACGGGCCGTAAGTCCACCTGGGAGCCAGGTAGGAATGCGGGCAGACCCACATCCACGGAAAAACCCCCCTTCACCCTGGATACAATAGTCCCCTTGATGGTTCCGTCACGCTCATAGATTTCTTTTATCTTATCCCAGACCTTGATCTTGGATGCCTTTTCTTTTGAGAGGAAGATCACTCCCTCGTCGTCTTCCTTCCTTTCCAGGAGCACATCCACATTGTCGCCCACCTTCGCGGTCAAGTTTCCATCTTCGTCCAGGAATTCCCGGATGGGAATCTGGCCTTCAGATTTGTAGCCGATGTCAACCAGCACATATTCCTTGTCAATGTGAACGATCTGGCCTGTGACAACCTCCCCTTCTTGAATGCTCTTGAGGCTTTCTTCATAAAGTTCCATGAAGTTTTCTGTTTCTTGAGATTCCTCTAGGCTGGATGCTGGCGGCGTGCTTTCGGTCTGTTCAGGTGTGATTTGTTCTGTTATTGTTTCCCCTTCTTTGTCTCCTGGTTCTTGGTCCAAATTGGTTTGTTGATTCATTTCCTCTGTTGCTTTTTCCATCAAGACTAAGTACCCCCCAATCAAATTTCCTCACACTTGTCTCCTGGCTAGACAAGTCAAAAGACTCAAATTCGCACAATTACCATATGCAAAAAATAGTTTCAACCTTTAATTTCCCACAAAATCCGCATCAACAGGGGCTCATTCCCCCTCCCGGGGCCTGATTTCCATAAGAATCACTTCCAATACCTCTCCAATATCCATCTCAGAGGTATCTATGACAATGGCCTCAGGGGAAGGCCGAAGAGGCGCCACTGCTCTGGAGCTGTCCTGCAAGTCCCGGCTTTCAATCTCTGTTATTACCGAATCAAGAGAAATCTCTTCTCCCCTCTCCCTTCTCTCTTTATATCTCCTACGGGCTCTCACCTCTGTTGAAGCGGTAAGGAAAAACTTGTCCCTTGCATGAGGGAATACCACGGTTCCCATGTCCCTTCCTTCAGCCACCAGGTCATGAGAGAGCCCCATTTGCCTTTGAATCCCTACCAGGGCTTGTCGTACTTCGGGGATCTTGGAGACGGAAGATGAGAGCATATCCATCTCAGGGGTGCGGATCTCCCGGCTTACGTCTTTGTCCCACAGCAGGATTTTGGGATCCTCCGGATCTCCGATAAAGCGGAGAGATACGGAATTGGCAAGTTTGACGATGGCAGAAGTGTCCGATTCATTGAGCCCCCGTCTCCGAGCTGCAAGGGCTACCGCCCTGTACATGGCCCCAGTGTCAAGGTAAAGGTAGCCCAGGTGGCGGGCTAGCAGTCTTGATATGGTGCTTTTCCCCGCCCCTGCCGGCCCATCAATGGTTATGATGTGTCTTTGGCCTTTTCTCACAGCCCTAGGACCTCTTTAAAGGCCTGAATGAATTTCTGGTTCTCTTCTGGCAGCCCCACATTGATTCGAATGAAATCCGGGAGGCCAAAGGATTCCATGGACCTGATTATCACGCCTTTCCGAAGCATCCGCTCATAGGTTTTCCCACCGCCAAGGGGTGTTTTTATGAGGAAAAAATTGGTTTGCGTGGGGTGGTGTTCTATGGCCATCTTGTCTAACTCGTCCTTGATGTATTTCAGCCCCTCTTTGGTGAGTTTCAAGGTGCGGGAGACAAATTCGTGATCATCCAGGGCGGCCAGTGCAGCGGCCTGGGCCAAGGTGTTTGCGTTAAAGGGTTGTCTTACCCTGTTCATGTAATCCACCAGCATGGGAGAGCTCACTCCGTAGCCAATCCTCAATCCTGCCAGGCCGTATAACTTGGAAAACGTCCTGAGCACTATCAAGTTGGGGTATATATTGGCAAGTTCTATAGCAGATGCCACGGCTGGATCGGTTGCGAATTCGATATATGCCTCATCTAGGAGGATCACCGTATTGGAAGGTATATTTTCTAAAAAGGGCTTCAAATCCTCCAAGTAAAAGGCCGATCCGGTGGGGTTGTTAGGATTGGCCAAAAAGATGAGTTTTGTCTTTTCAGTAATTGCATCCAAGATTCCATTGAGATCCACTGAGAATCCCTTGAGGGGGACTGAAAGCGTACGCCCGCCTTGAGCTGCCACCACCTTTTCATACACGAGGAAGGTGGGGAAGGGCTGGATTGCCTCCTGCCCAGGGAGCAGAAAGGTCCTAACCGCGAGCTCTATTATCTCGTTCGAGCCGTTTCCCAGAATTATCTGGGCAGGGTAAACATTCAGCATTTCGCTAAGCCTGGCCTTGAGGTAATAACCACTTCCATCAGGGTATCTATTTAGGGTGGAGAGCTTGGCCTTTATGGCCTCAAGGGCCTTTGGGGACGGGCCTAGGGGGTTTTCGTTGGAGGCCAACTTTATGCTCCCCTTTATTCCCAGCTCTCTTTCAAGTTCCTCAATGGGTTTCCCTGGAGGGTACGGAACCAGGCCCTCTATGCCCTCATGCGTCAATTTCTCCATTGCTTCATTGCTCCTTCGGCACCCCTTTTTTGGCAAAGCCTTATATCCCAAAGAATTGATAATGTAAACGGCACTGAGCAGAATCGCGCCTGCTTTTTGTGCTGACAGGAGGTGTGTTTTGCCGGGGGCAATGGGAAGGTAGAAGCTTTTCTACACCATTGGCCTTGACTTGGGTAGTGTCATTTATTATTTTTTATTAATCTTTGTAAATTTTGTCTTGTTGTTTTTACAAAAAGAGAGGGTGCCATGAACAAGTCACAATTGATCGAGGCCTTGGCAAAGGAAGAAAACCTGCCGCTCAAGAAGGCCGAGGAAGTGGTTAACACGGTTTTTGGCGAGATGGAAAAGGCCCTGATCAGGGGAGAGCGCATAGAGATTCGTGGTCTGGGTAGTTTCAAAGTAAAGTACTATGAGGGATATAAGGGCAGAAATCCCAAGACTGGCGAGATCATTGATGTCGCTCCTAAGAAACTCCCCTTCTTTAAGGTTGGCAAAGAGCTCAAAGAACGGGTGGACCTCTATTAGACTTTTCATGGGCCTTGGTCGTGCTAGACGGGGAGCTAGCGGTGCCCTGTAACCCGAAATCCGCTTATGCGGGGTCGAATGTCCTCATGAGAGTGCAGGACCGGGCGGCCCTCCAGTTGGTGGTGGAGAAGGGATGGAACTCACGTGACAGGCGCTTGTGAACCCCGTCAGGTCCGGAAGGAAGCAGCGGTAAGCAAGAGAGCCTGTGTCGTGATGTCTTTCTATCCTGTAACTCCACGCCACTGAGACGCACCGGTTTACGGCTCGAGTGAGGATGCACGACCAAGGTCCCAATAAAAACCCTCCTAGCCTTATTCCTGAACTTTTCCCCAATGTGGCCTTATTGGGAGAAAAGGAACTGCTCTGGGCCAGCTCAGGCCCTTTCCGGTTTTCCTTTCCAGGCTTGAATTCATATGAGGGACTCCACCACTCAGTTTTTACAAGGAAGACCGGGACAGACAACCGGACAACTGGTGAATTTGATCTCAGCTTTGGCGGGGGGCAAGCAGGATCAGTTGTAAGCAGCCTCCACCAGGTCAGAGTCACTGTAGCGGCCTCCTCATTGGTGATCATGAGGCAAACCCACTCAGATCAAGTAGCGGCACTAAACCAAGTCCCTAAGCAAGATATAGTTCAATATGAATGCGATGCCGTCATCTCACCTTTCAAGGGGGTGGGATTGCTGGTCAGGACCGCTGACTGCCAAGGAGTTTTATTATATGATCCTGAGGCCAACGTGGTGGCTGCTGTGCACTGCGGGTGGAGAGGGGCTGTGCAGAATATTTTGGCCAAGACCGTGGAGACCATGGTGAGGGAGTTTGGTTCCGGTGCCGGGGATATAAGGGCAGCAATAGGTCCTTCTCTTGGGCCATGCTGTGGTGAATTCAAGGGGTACAGGAATATATTTCCTGTAGAATTTAGAGACTTTATGGGAGAGCATAGCCATTTTGACATGTGGGCTGTGAGCTGCGGGCAATTGAAAGAGGCAGGTCTCAGGGAGGAAAACATAGAGGTGGCCACTCTTTGCACCAAGTGTAATACCCATCTTTTTTACTCCTACAGGGCCGACAAGAGCACCGGCAGATTTGGGGCCGCGATAGCCCTGTGTTAACTTTTCCCTTGCCTCTGGCGGGCAAAGCATATAAAGTGAGCCAAAAAATTTCCCCATGATAGGGCAAAAAAGATGGCCCTTGCAGTGGGAAAGAAATTCGCAAATTAGGTTGAAGGTGTATTGGAATCGGTCTTTCTACCATGAGTAAGGCGGTTTCAGAGGCACTGAAAAGACGAGCCTAAGGAGCGGAGAGATTTTCAGGGAGAAAGGAGGTCGCCATGGTGGAAGGTCGGGTCAAATGGTTTAACGAAAAAAAGGGCTATGGTTTTATCGAGTCCGAGACCCACGGTGATGTGTTTGTCCATTACACCGGTATTGAGGGCTCAGGCTTTAGGACCTTGCAAGAGATGGAACTTGTAACCTTTGAGATCAAAGAAACCCCCAAAGGCCGGCAAGCGGTTAATGTAAGAAAACTTTAAGAAGCCTGGATAAATGACGATCAAGGGCGCAGATGGGCAAGGGTTCCCAGGCGCCCTTTTTATTGGCCTGGTTGGCCTAGGCCGGGTAGCCCTACATCCTGTTGGCTTGAGCCAGGCATGATGGCCGGCAAAAATTGCTTCAGCAGTTTTCTTTTCTGTCCCTCGTGGGCCATTTCCAGGAGATCCTGGGCCCGCCTGTTGTCAGGGTCTTCGTCTAGGATCTTTTCGATCACTATCCTTGCCCTTTCGTACTGTTCAGCGGCAATCAGGTCTTCTGCCAAGGCAAGCCTTCGCTCAATCTCCCTCTTCTTGTCAGGTTTGGCCCTGAGCTTGGCAATTAACCCTTCCTTGAGTTTTCTGGCCTCTGGATGGTTTGGGGATAGCCTGAGAACTTCATCCAATTTGGAAAGTGCCGATTGGTGTTTTCCCGCTTTTATAAGAGATTTTGCCTCGCCCAGTTTTGCCTCTGCGGTCTTTCTTTTTTGCCCTCTCCTTGCCTTGGCCAGGATTGCCTTTGCCTTTCTGTTCTGAGGATCCTTGGCCAATACCTCTTTGGCCACCTGGCTGGCCTTCCTATAGGTCCTTGACTCCAGGAATGCCTCTGCCTTTGCAAGCTTCAATGCAAGCTCTTTTCTCATCCTTTCCTGCTGTTCAATCTTTGCCTTTGCCCGCTCAAAGAGTTCACCCGCCTTTGGATCATCCGGCTCGATCTCAAGGGCCGCCCTTGCGACTGCCAAGGCTTCTTTGTAACGGCCGGATGCAAAAGCCCCTTCTCCTTTAAGGAGCAGATCCTGGACTTCCTTGGCCTTCTTCGCCTTCAGGGCCAGGGCCTTTATAAGGCGGGCATCCTGGTTTTCTGGGTCAAGGGCCAAGACCTCTTGGGCCTTGACCACTGCCTTTTCGTACTGGTCTGCCTCTAAAAGCTCACGGGCCTCCTTTAGGGTGGAGGCAATCCGGGGGGTGCGTGGAGCGGTTGCCTCAGGGGCTTTTTTAGCCGGTTGTGTAGCCATCGGAGGGAAAGGTTTCTTGGCGGGCTCGGCAGGAGGAGCCTCCCCTGCCTTGTGTGAGAAAAAATAATAGGCCGCCCCACCCCCTACCACCAGCAGGACAAGCAATATGGATACAACGAGGGCCAGAGATCGCTTCCTTGGCTGTTGAGCTTCGCTTACTTGTGGTTCAATGGCCTCGGTCACAGTCGGGGAAGAGGTGGCTGTGGGAAGTTCCGTGAGGGGAGGGCCCTGCTCGGCTGCATGAGGAGGACCTGCTTCAAGGGCCATGCTTTCCGAGATTGCCGCCTCCAAGTTTTTCCAAAACTCCCTGCAATCCTTCCATCTGTCTTCAGGCCGTTTTTCAATGGCCTTAAGGATCACCCTTTCAAGCCGTGGGCCCACATGGGAGGCGAATTGCCTCGGCGGTGGGGGCTGGTCCTTTAAATGGGCCTGCATGATGGTAAAGAGACTGTCGCCCCCATTAAAGGGCACCTTGCCCGTTACTGCCTGGTAAAGGGTAATGCCCAGGGAATAGATGTCAGAGGCAGCAGTAATGGGGCGGTCCTTGGATGCCAGGACTTGCTCAGGCGACATGTAATAGGGCGAGCCCATGCCCATGCCGGTGGCAGTAAGGGTGGCCTCAAAACCTGCCCCCAGGAGCCTTGCAATCCCAAAATCAGTGACCTTTACCTGCATTTTGTCATCCACCATGATGTTGCTGGGCTTGAGGTCCCGGTGGACGATCCCCAGGTCGTGGGCGTAAGCAATGGCATCAAAGACTTGCTTGAATATTGTGGAGATATCCTCCAGCGGCAAAGGCCCCCCTCTTTCCTGGATTAGATGGGCAAGGGTTTTGCCAGAGACATATTCCATCACAATGAAGTAGCGGCCTTCGTGTTCAATAAAATCGTAAAGAGTCACAACATTTGGATGGTCAAGCCGGTCCATCACCTCTGCCTCCCGGAAAAACCGCTCATTAAATGCAGAATCGCTCTCAAGGGAGGCCGAAAGCATCTTGATTGCCACGGTGCGGCGGGTAAGGGTCTTGTGCTGGCCCAGATAGACCACTGCCATGCCGCCTTTGCCGATTATGTCTATGATTTTGTAATTGCCTACCTCTTGGCCAATCATAACTGCTTACCCCTAATGGCAACTATCTGACATCCTGAACTAAATTTCAAGGGCTAAGTTTCGGGGATGTTTTGTTGCTTTGCAAACCGCTTTGGTGTAATCAATAGGCTGGATTTCAGAAACATAGGGGATGGCGAGCAGCCATATATTTTTCTCCAGGGGTGAGTGAGGGTGGACCTAGTTAAGGCCCACATAGCGGCGAACGGCTCTGTGGCCAAAGACACATATCTCATGGAACTGAGGCTGGAAACCGAGGAGTTCCTAGCCGCCCCCGGACAATTTGTGATGCTGCGGATCCTGGATACCACCGATCCCTTGCTGAGGCGTGCCTTTTCCATATGCTCCCTCATAAAGCCCAATGTCATTCAGATCATGTACAGGGTGGTGGGCAAGGGAACCAGGTTGATGAAAGACATGAAAGAGGAGGAAACCTTGGAGCTGTTAGGACCTTTGGGCAACGGATTCCAGGGCCCTGAGCGCGGGAAAAAGGCCGTTTTGGTAAGTGGTGGAATCGGCGTGGCCCCGTTGTTCTTTCTGGCATCGAGGCTGAAACCTCATGACCTTAAATTCATTGCAGGTTATGGATCCAAAGAAGATGTGGTGCCCCCTGGCCTCCTGGGCCTTGAAGAGGGAAGTGTGCTGTTTGCCACAGAAGATGGCTCCTGCGGGTATCATGGCTTGGTAACAGAGCTTTTTGAGGCGGAATTGAACAAGACCCTATCTCGGCAGCTGCAGGTTTACTGCTGTGGCCCTTGGGAAATGCTCAAGAAATTGGCACACATATGCTATGAATATGACCTGGATTGCCAGGTATCTCTTGAATCTGCCATGGCCTGTGGAGTTGGGGCCTGTCAAGGATGTGCAGTCAAGGCCTCAGCCTCCTATCCTCCTGATTACTTCCACGTTTGCAGCCACGGACCGGTCTTTAGTTCCTCAGATATTGATTGGGAAGGCTAGATGGATCCTAGAGGCGTTGATCTCGGCACTGCACTTGGCCCTTTAGAGCTCAAAAACCCTGTGATCGCAGCCTCTGGCACCTTTGGCTACGGCCGGGAATACTCCTCCATAGTGCCTCCGGGTTCATTGGGAGGGATAGTGGTAAAAGGCATATCCTTAGAACCCAAGGCAGGCAATCCCCCACCCCGTATAGTTGAGACCCCTAGCGGAATGCTTAATGCCATAGGGTTGGCAAACATAGGGGTGGAGGCCTTCATAGAAGAAAAGCTCCCGTGGCTCAGGTCCTTGGACACCAAGGTGTTTGTGAATATCTATGGGCACAGGCTGGAAGAGTACAGGGCCGTTGCCTCAGCCTTCAAAGGCTTGGAGGGAGTGGATGCCCTGGAGGTGAATATCTCTTGTCCCAATGTGGACAAGGGGGGAATGGCCTTTGGCACAGACCCAGGGATGGCGGCCCGGGTAACCGAGGCAGTGCTCAGCAGCACGGACAAGCCTGTGATCGTGAAGCTCACCCCCAATGTGACCGATATCACCGAGATAGCAAAGGCCGTGGAGGCGGCTGGAGCCCATGGGTTATCCTTAATAAATACCATTGCGGGCATGGCCGTTGACGTGGAAACCCGCATGCCCAGGCTTGCCAATGTGTGGGGAGGATTATCAGGGCCCGCCATACGGCCTGTGGCAGTTTATATGGTCTATAGGGTGGTGAGATCGGTCAAGATACCGGTCATAGGGATTGGTGGCATTCTAGAGGCACGGGATGCATTGGAATTCCTTATTTCAGGGGCCAGGGCGGTCCAGGTTGGGACAGCAAACTTTGTAAATCCCAAAGCCACACTAGAAATCATCCAGGGGCTGAGGGATTACTGCGCCCGCAAAGGAATTGCTAAGCTTAGCCAAATCATCGGCACCCTTGAAACATAGCTCCTTCCAGCATCACTCTTTTTTCTATATTAGTCTGAACGGGACATCCTGAGTGACAAGTTGTCGATGGGGCCTTATTCAAGTGGCGCGGTTTTCTGTAATTTGAGCCCATGATAGGTGTTTTTCAGTTCCTGTGGAGCGAAATGGCTTATTCCTTCCGCTCCTGTCCTGCTTATATAGGGGGCTGGTCTAAGCAGGGCTGATATGGTGTTCCGCTATTTGTTCCCATAAGTGATGGAAAGGTGTTCATGGAAGCTTAAGCGGGAATTAAGGCCGGGGGCAAGGGTGATAAGGTGCAATTTTCCCATCCCTCAATGGAAGCCGGACAGGGGCCTAAAAGGAAGGCCGACTGATGATCCAATATATTTATATATGTTTATATAGGTGGGCTGGCGTGGCCGAGGCAGTGAGATGGCAAGCTCAAGGCATAAGTGAACAGGCGAGGTTTGAGTTTAAGGGAAGATCCTGGCCTATGCCGCCTAACAATGTCCCTTTTACACAGTTTCGCCCGCTCTTCTTGGCTTGATACATGAGCTTGTCAGCAGTGTTTACAATAACTTCCAAGGAAACCAGTTCATCTGGTGTCTCGGGGCCGAATCCCGTCACCCCAAAGCTTGCCGTAATGTGCAAGGAGCCGGCTGCAGGGATTTCAATGGCATGCTTTTCCACTTCTTGGCGGAGCCTTTCGGCCAAGGAGATGGCCCCTTCCACATCGGTTTCAGGGAGCACCACTAGGAATTCCTCCCCGCCATATCTCGCCATCCAGTCCACATCCTTTCTAATTGCCCCCTCCAACACTGAGACAAATTCCTTCAGCACGAGGTCGCCTATCTGATGGCCATAGGTGTCATTTACATCCTTGAAGTGGTCAATGTCACAGAGAACAACCGAAAGGAAGCGGCCGTACCGCCTTGCCCGCCTGATTTCCTGGGTAA
>JAMOVZ010000014.1 GCA_027061865.1 Desulfobacterales bacterium | reverse complement strand
CTCTTTGGCTAAGGAAAAGGAAAGGAGTGTTTCCAACTGAGGGCCAAGGGCATTTGGGCCATATCGGTCTCTCAAGGAAACGCATTTGTTTATCACACCAGCATAGTTACCAGACAGGTAGAGTTGCAAGACCTCGTCTCTGGCATTCAAGAACTTAACTATCAACTCCTTGGCTTCCAGGGCCTTGCCTCTTGCCATTTCAAAGTAATTGCCTTCCATTTCTGTGAGAATCCGTAGCAATTCTCTTTCCAGCGGCCTCAAAGGCCTCTGCCCCCCGATGATGTTTTCATACATACGGATAACACTTGCTGCAAGCGCGGATTGCTCTTGGTCAAGGATTCCTTGTTCCATAAGGGACCTCAACCCTTGGATCCGCCTTTTCAGCATCTCCCTTTGATGATCCGGCAGCAAAGCCCCTCCCCCGGGAATCCCTGCCACCCCAGGCCGCTCTTTTTGGATGGGAACACAGGAGGCGCCCGTTACTAATATGATTAAAACGTAAAAGAAAACTCTTTTCATTTCCTCACCTCTCTCAATGGCTCAAACGCTCTCCTTTTGGACCATGAGCCATTTTCTCGTTTTATCAGACTGAGCACCTTTGGGCCATTTTCAGTAGTAATGCCTAAGGGAAGCCCTGTGGTTGGGTCCACCGCCACCCTTTCAAGAGGCCCAAGGGCAGGAGGAATTTCCATTGAGGAACCAAACACAAGCTCTGCTACATCTATGGACTTTCTGTATCCAGCGGAGTTGACGATGGCATTGGCCGTGTTTATCCAAACCGGCAAGGCCCCGGATGCCCCATAAACAGAGACATGTTCGGATTTCATGGGGCGGTTGTCATCGTAACCCACGTACGCACCAATAACATAGCCATGCTGAAGGCTCAGCTCACCCGTCTTTGGAGTAGGGGTGGGGACAAACCCAACGAAACTGGAATTCCTGAACCGGTTCGCGGTCCCTGTCTTGCCGAACAGGGGAATCGTGACAGAAAGTTCCATGTCCTGATGACTCATATCTATCTTTACCCGTCCCTTGGCACTTCTCCCTGTGCCATGGAGCATCACATTGCGCAGTATATCACATACCATAGCAGAGGTGGTCTTTTTTAACAGTTGGCGGGCTTGGGGCCTGTACTCCCACAACAGCTCCCCCTCCCGATCTTCCAATCTAGTAATGATTGGCACATGAGTGGAACCTGAACTTCCGCTCAGGAAGAATCTCTTCCTGGTCATTAGGGTTTGGTAGGCGATGGCTGCCTCCATTATGCTTATGGCATTAGGGCCCAAGGGGAACGAGAGAACTGGTTCAAGCTCGGTTTCCACTCCCATGTTCCTTGACAGGTACACGAGGTATGAAAGGTTCACAAGCAGTTTAAAGTCCCTTACATGCCTCAACACTTTCAGATCATAAGGCTTGAGACGGGTGAGGGTCTGGTAATTCTTCAGAGTATTTTCCTCCAGAAGCCTTATGGCCTTTGAGGGGAGTAAGGCATCCACCCAGATCTCTCCTGCGGAAAGCTGATCCCGTTGCCACAGGTCGGGCCGGTTTTTCACGGGGACAAGAAATGTCAGCTCAGAAGGAATGTTACCCTCCAAATAGATGACCCGGTCTTTTCCAGCACCCGCTTGATAAACATAGAAATTGTCCAAAAGAGAGGGGGGAGCCAATTCCTCCATCCCTTCCAAACCGCCGTAAGTCTCAAGCCAGGGCTGAAGGCTTTCAAGGGCCGTGCGCATCCTCTTTTCCATTCTCCTGAGTCTCTGAAAGTCGTATCTCAGGATGTCCCACTCCTCCAGATCCTCACGGCTTAACCCATGTCCAGAAGAATCGTAGCGGATACGGCCCAGGTTCTCTACCGCCTCCACCTGATCCTCGAATATGAGGTCTGATTCCACCTCCTTTTTCGCCATCTCAAAGGCTGCTTCCATAAGGGAGGCGCGACTTACCAGCACACCATGAGTATCTCTGATCCTTTGTGCATACTCATCGTAGGATTCGTTAGGGCCTGGGGTGAGCCCCAGCAAATCTGCCACTTGGCGAAATTGCCCCATGGTGAGCCGGTCGGTCAAATGATAGAGCAGCCAAACTGTAGCAAGGTTCTCTGACTTGACCCCAGCCCAAGCCATGGACACTTTTGGACTCTTGGGCGGGTGGTCTGGTCTCGGCACATAAGAGGTGCTTTGGAATTTGTAGAGCTCTTGGCGATTGGGCAGTTCGTCCAAGGTATTCCAACCGAGCTGCAGTGCAGCCGTATAGACAAA
Source organism: Desulfobacterales bacterium (assembly GCA_027061865.1). Taxonomy (GTDB): domain Bacteria; phylum Desulfobacterota; class DSM-4660; order Desulfatiglandales; family Desulfatiglandaceae; genus JALVMN01. The sequence goes on along the minus strand of JAMOVZ010000014.1, from coordinate 2,004 downwards.
GGGCTTGAATATGGAGCCAAGCTGCCGCTTTGCATCCACCACCCTATTGAAAAACTTGTTGTGGTATCCTCCTACCATCGCCCTTATCATTCCATCCTGTAACACGACCACTGCGCCTTGGAGTCTGGGAAGTGTGGTAAGAACAAGTTCCTTTCCATCTCCTGATCTGTTCTTTTCAAAACGAACCCTGACCAGGTCGCCGACTGCAAAACCCTTGAGAAACGACCTGAAATCCCGGAGGCTGGCGGTTGCCCACATCCCCCTTTTCCATTTCACCCATGCATTCACTACTGATGAAAGCCCTCTCTTGTCTATAATACCGCCGCCCGAATCCCAGGACACCACCATGTGGATCTGGTTTTTGGAAAAGCCTACCTGTGTGATTTTTGCCAGGAAGGGCAGCCCCTCGCCTCCAGCTTCAGGGCCGGGGAGGGCTTGGTTTTCTTTTGACCCTTGTCCGGGTTTCCATGGATAGCCGTTTAACAAGACGTCCATGTAGCTCAAATGCCTTCTCAGCGCCTCCAGCACCTGCTCCTGGAGCCCCTTGTTCACAGAGGTATAGATCTTGATTCCGCTTGTGGCTATATTGCTTATGCCTTGCTCTTCCAAGATGTTCTTGAAGTATTCAGACTCAAGTTGCTCCCTCACATAGTCAAGGACCACATTGAGCCGGAATGTTATCTTGCCCTTTTTAAAGGGGACCTCCCTTGCCTTGGCCTCCTCATATTGCTCCCTCGTTATGAACTGTAATTTATACATATTTCTCAGCACGTAGTCCTTGCGTGTTTTGGCGAGGCGGCGGGTCAGTTCCTTTTCCACCTCGCTTCGTTTGATAAAAGGGTTATAGCGGTTCGGGGCCTGGATGGCCCCTGCAATAAAGGCCGATTCCACCAGGTCCAAGTCTTTCACCTCTTTGTCGAAGAAATACTCTGCAGCAATACCCAACCCTTTTCCTATGCCGGTAACGAAAAATTGATTTATGTACATCTCCAGGATTTCTTCTTTTGTACAGCGCATCTCAAGGAGTACGGCCTGCATCAGTTCCCTCAGTTTCGCCCCATAGGACCTCCTTTGCCGCTTGAACACATTTTTTGCGGTCTGCTGGCTTATGGTGCTGCCTCCCTGGACCACCCGTCCGGCCCTGATGTTTGCAATGAGGGCCCGCATAATGGCCTTAATGTCAAAGCCGGGATGGCTGAAAAAATTCTTGTCCTCGGCTGCAATCAAGGCCTTGATGAAAATCTTTGGAACCTCTTCATAGGAAACATACTTGCGGTGAGTCTTTTCAAAGAACACCCCTATGGGCGTAACCCCATCATCGTAGTAAACCGGGCTCTCGGAGAAGATGACTTGTTTGATGAGGCCCTTTTCAATGCGTTGCTCCGCATCCCTGGTTACAGAGATCCACATATATCCGATATATATCAACGGCACCAGCACGAGAAAGGCCAAGGATCCTAGAACGATTTTTCTCTTCCTGCTCATTCTTCCAACAGCTCTCCGTTCAACAACTTTTTGCGTATGATCTCCTTGAGCTCCATGCCCTTTGACCTAAGTCCCAGGCGGCCGTATTTCATGTTGGCCTCGATGACAAACCACTTGCCCCCGCTATTTATCAGATCAAGGCCCACATCATTGAACCTGCAGGCCCGGGCAACCCGGCAGGCCACCTCGATCCCTTCGGGATCCAAGTCCTCAAAGGAAATACTCCCACCACAAGAAAGATTGGTCCGGAACTCATCCGCCGCCTTCACCCTCCAGTAGGCAATTACAGGTTTATAGTTTATAAGGACCACCCGCAAGTCCCTGTCGTGAGGCAGATATTCCTGAATATAAGCCACTTTAGTAAGTTTGAGGTAGTCCTGAAGCTCATGCCTGTTTCTTATCAAAAAGACCCCCCGGCCCCGTGCCGAGTTTCGGGCGAGCTTTGCAATAAAGGGGAATGAGAAATCGTCCAGTACACGTTGGTGGTGCAAAGGGAAATAAAACCGTGTCCTGGGATGG
>JAMOVZ010000013.1 GCA_027061865.1 Desulfobacterales bacterium | reverse complement strand
CCTGATGGTATAGGGGATCCCGGCTTTTTCCTTTTCTTCCACCTCTTCAGGGCTCAAATGCCTGCAGGTCCCGTCGTAGAGGACAGATGTCTTGGCCTTTAATGCCTTCTTCCTCTTTTCTTCCAACTCCTCTTTGGTGCAAAAGCACTTGTATGCATGTCCAGACTCTAAAAGCCTTTGGGCGGCAGCAATGTGCTCTTCAATAAACTGGGATTGAAAGTAGGGGCCCTCGTCCCATGTTATTCCCAGCCACTTGAGCCCGTCAATTATCCCTTGGATGGCCTCTTTAGTGGAGCGCTCCACATCCGTGTCCTCTATCCGCAAGATGAACTTGCCACCCATCTTTTTTGCAAACAGCCAATTGTAAATGGCGGTCCTCGCCCCTCCTATGTGCAGGTAGCCGGTCGGGCTCGGAGCAAATCTCACCACAACCTGTTCACTCATCTCTCCTATCTCCTTAGAATTTAAATGGAATTTTGTCCCCAATCCCGTTTCTCGCACTTATCCTCAGATTCAACTGGGGGAAAATATACCCTGAACACGGTCCCTCCAGAGGCAAGGCAATCCTGGCGGCTCTTACAAAACGGACACTTTGATATGTCCCCTGGGCACATGTCCCTTTCGGTGGGGATGTATTTACACCTTGTTGAATCCATCTCGATCTTGAAGTTAAAACGCTCTGAAAATATCTTCATCCGGAGCAAATCGGCCCCCTTGCCACCTGCATTAAAATCAAAAGGCTCTTTTGAAGAATAGGCAAACGTATCTTGAGTAAAAAAGAAGCCTTCAAAGATCCTTTGTTTATTCTCCTCTACAATCCCCACTCCAAAGTCTTGGACCACCAGTTCAGCGCCCCTGCCGCGCCGCCTTACCTTTACTATAACCTTGCCTTGGTCAGGGGTGTTTTCTATTGCGTTTCTAAGCAACCCATCAAATACCTTTTCTAATACCTCTACAGGGATGCATATTTTCGGGGCAGGGGAAATCTCCGTCTCCACCTCTACATCCCGGTGGGCAAATTTTTTCTTCAATTCTTCCAACCTCTTTTCAATAAAGCTGCCCAAGTCAAGGACCTTAGGAGCAGCTTCTTTGGGGCCAAACAGTTGATCAATGCATTTTCTAACTCTAAGGGCGGCGTCTTTGGCCCCCGTCTCCTTTTCCACAAGCAGTTCTAACTCGTCCTTGCACTGTTCCAGCAATAACGATAGCATAGTGTGGATCTTATAGTCTTGCGACATAATGATGTCACTTACCTCATATTGGAGATCAACAATCCGCTCAAGATTTCTTCTCATCCTCTCCACATTGCGCTTCCATTTTTCCTCTGGGACATCCTCCAATGCCCTTTCAAGGAGCCTAAGGGAGCCTAGCAGTATTGACACAGGTGTTTTCAATTCATGGGACAGGTGGTTTATCATTTTGTCTTTCGCTTTATTGAGGCTGCTCAACTCCCTGTAGGCCCGCTTCAGCTCATCTCTCACCCTCGCATTTTCAACTGACAGGGCCACGGTGGTGGCAATGGTATTTAGAAGCTCAAGGTCTGACTCATCAAATGGGCCTTCTTTCTTGTTAATCGCGCACAAAACACCGATGATTCTTTCCTTGCTGCGAAGAGGAACCAGGAGCAGATTTCTGGTCTTGTAGCCAAGCTTTTCGTCACGCCTCCGGTGTAGTTCCTCTTCTTCGCTGGTGTCATTTACGATTATGGGTTTGCCTGTCCTTATGACTCTGCCCGCTATTATTTCGTCAACCTTGAAGCGGACCCTTTTCGCCCTCAGTTTTCGCTTGGGGTCGTCATATGCGGCGCCTATCACAAACATCTCTTGTTTTTCTTCGTCCAATATGTTTACCACGGCCCCTTCAGTGTTCAATAGGTGCATTACCTCCGAATTGATAAAGTCCAGGAGGTCCTCCAGGTCAGGATACTCAGGCAGTGCTGTACTGATGCGCAATATGGTGTCTTTTATTTTTTGCAGGCGCTTTTCTTCCGTTACATCCCTGAAGGTCATCATAATACCTGCGGGCTCGTATTCTGACTCCTCGTAGTAAGCAGCCCTGATGACCACATCCAAGACCCTGCCATCCTTGGTTACCCGCTTGGTCTCCCTGCGGAGGATCGTCTTCTCTTTGATAAGGGTTTCAATATCCCGCTCTGCCTCTTCCTTTAAGTTCTCAGGCACGATAGGAAGTTTCTTGCCCAAAACCTCCTCGGGCCTCCACCCGAAGAGCTCGGTAAACCCCTTGTTAATATAGAAAACCTTTTGATCCAGACGCATAACTGCGAGCGGATACGGTATAAACTCAAGGATAAGGCCCAACCTCCTCCGGGCCCTCTTAAGAGAAGTCTGCTCTTTTTTAAGCTCTGAGATCTGGGCTTCTAACTCCCTTATCCTTCTCTTCAACTCCTGGCAACAAGTTTGACTCCCCATGGACTCTTCCTTTCCACTTACACCATTCTTTGTATTTGGGCCATTCTTTCCCTCAAGATCGGGCCGGAAACCTTTTGAGAAGTCTTTAGCTCCGGGGCGAAGACCGCCACTTTGTACTCCTCCACTGCCCAGCGAAATTCCTCAATGGCCTTTTGTTTTTCAGGGCTGGCGCCACAGGCCTCTGGCTTCATACTCTCCAAGGCCTCCTGGAACTCTTTGAGTTGGGAGGCCTTCCGCTGATCCTTTTCCATATCATAGGAGGCCCTATCAATTCTTATGGCCATGGCCTTCAGGTATCTTGGTATGTGGGCCAACCGTCCCTCATCATATACCTTGAGAAAGTCACGGGGAACAAGCTCTTCAAGCTCTTTTCTGAGGCTTGAGCAGAGCCCCGGAACAGCCAAACCCCCTGGCACTCCTCTCGATTCCATGCCATAGAGTTTGGAGCGCACATCATGGTAAGCCTTTAGCACCGCATCCGTGTGATACATGAGCCTGCGCACAGTGGCTGAAAGCCTGCAAAGCGCCTCCTTTCCCCACTTCTCAAACTCCTCCTGGCCTCTTATCTCCTTTTGAAATAATCTGCATATGGTTGCTTCAATAACTGAATCAACCAGCGCCTTTCCGCCCCCCAGGTAACCGCTCAATCTATCAAGCTCAGGGGAAAGCTTGAGTGTTCTTTTGATAAACTTGAGCTCCTTTGAATAGAGTTTGCAATATAGCCCTGCCACTCCCTCTGTGTGGGAAGCATAAGCCTTTTGAGGGTCAAGGTATAGCCTTAAATTAACCCTGCCCTCCTTGCGCTCAAGGGCAGGGATCGCCATGATCCCTTTTCCAATCTCCACCTGATCAGGCAGCTCACCAAAATCCCACCTCTGGAGATCAAACCGCTCCCAACTGCTGCAAGCAGCCTCCCACTTCTCCTTCTGAACACTATCAAACCGAAACCCTCCCCCTTGGCTAAGGACAGAAGGGTCTCTGGCTGCCTTGACCTCCCTTCCTTTCTCGTCAACCAGGGCTATCCTAGGCTGAAGATAGTCAGGCACCTCTACTGAGGCCAAGACAGAGGCAGGTATTTCAACCCCAAACTTCCGGCTAATGATCTCAGAAAGCCTCGTTGCAAGGGGACCGCATCCCCCTTCAAGTACCATGTCTGTAAGCAGTGCGACCTTCTCGGGCAACGGCACCAGGAGCTTCCTGTATCTTCCAGGAAGGCCTTTGAGTATGGCCTGGACCCTTTTTCGAGTAAGGCCTGGCACTGCTCTATCAATCTCTTCTCTTGGCACCTGAGGGGCAACAGAAAAAGGGATCCAAAGGGTTGCACCATCCTCCGGGGCTCCTGGCGAAAACCGGTAACAGATTGGCACCTTGAAAGGCCCAAGAGACACCTCCTCTGGATACTCACTTAGTTCTTTTTCATGGGGCATCTCAGCCAGAAGCTCGTCCATGGACATCCTCAAAAACTCATCCCCGCCCTTTTCTCTGATTGTATTTCTAAGGGCCTTGAGGTCAAACACCCCTGGGAGTTTCTCTGAATAAAAGGCTGCTAACCGCTCTTCACCTACCATCAACGGCCTTCTAAGCCTCTCTTCCATTTCTTTAATTTTTTGGATCAGCGAAAGATTGTACTTCAAAAACGATGGAGGCCTTTCCACCTCTCCTCTCACCAATGCGTGTGTCACGAAAATCTGGTGGGCCTCCTTGGGATTCACATTACCATATGAAACGGTCTTATCACAGGATAGCACCAACCCAAAAAGGCTTACTTGGGCAGTTGCAACCACCTCTCCCCTGTTTTTGTCCCAACGGGGATGAAGATAGCTGATTCTGCAAAGCCCTTTGCCCAGCTCTTCTGCCCACTTGGGATCAATCGGGGCGACAGTGCGGGCAAAAAGGCGCGAGGTCTTGACCATCTCCGCCGCCATTATCCACTGGGGACCTTTGTCAAAAAGGACCGAGCCGGGGAATATCATCACCTCTTTGCCTTTCGTTCCTGCGTAGATGTTTTTCTCCTTCCTTAAAGCGATGTTTGACAGAAACCCGCTCAATACGGCCCTGTGGACTCGATCGTAAAGCGCCGCTTCATTGGCTTTGCGTGGCCGTGGCCTTTTGTCTCGGAAAAACCTGCATTCTGTCAAGATCTCGCTAAGCTGACGGCTT
>JAMOVZ010000012.1 GCA_027061865.1 Desulfobacterales bacterium | reverse complement strand
TATATCCACCCACTCACGGATCTTCGTATAAGAAAGAAAATACTTTTTACAAAATGCCTTAGTGGGAGCTGGGGCAAAGTTGCCTTTGCAATGTTTAGCCAGGGCCTTCCAGATGTTAAGAAGTGTCATAAAATCGGAGCGCTGATCTTCAAAAAATTCATCTGGCTCTCCGTCTGCCCTCTGCTCACCGGCAGGCCTCTCACGAGGGTCCTGGATGCTCAGGGCAGATGCGATCACGCAAACCTCCCTAACGCATTCCTCTCTGCTTGCCTCAATCAACATTCGAGCCACCCTTGGGTCCAAAGGCATTCTTGCCATGATCCGGCCCCTCCGGGTAAGCCGCACCTTATCTCCCTTCCGCGCTATGGCCCCAAGCTCTTCAAGAGTGGCGAATCCATCCTTTATGCTCCTTTGTGGAGGGGAATCTAGAAACGGAAAGGACCCAATATCACCGAGGCCGAGGAATAGCAACCGCAGGATAACCCCTGCCAAGTTTGCCCTCAAGACCTCGGGAGGGGTGAATTCTTCCCTTGCAAGATAGTCTTCTTCAGAATAGAGCCTTATGCAGAGACCTTCCCTTACCCTGCCACACCTTCCTTTCCTCTGCTCAGCGCTTGCCCGCGAAATGGGCGATATGGGCATACTCGTGACCCTAGTCCTTGCAACGTATCTCGGGATCCTGGCAAGCCCGGTATCTATCACATACTTTATTCCAGGGATAGTGAGCGATGTTTCCGCCACGTTGGTGGCAACAACCACCTTGGGCCCCTTGGCTCTATAGACCTTCTGCTGCTCCCTTGCAGGCAGCCTGGCGAAAAGGGGAATCACATGGACTCCATCATAATTTCTTCCCTTGATGCGCCTGCATGTGTCCAACACATCCTGCTCCGTGGGCATGAATATGAGGCAGTCTCCATCCATGCCTCTGAGGCGCAAGGAATCCAAGGCCTTTAAAGCCAAATCCACATAGGTGAGATCACCTGACCTCAAAAGCTCAGGATCTCCCGGCTGATATTCCACCTCCACGGGGTAAAGCCTTCCTCCCACCCGGATCACTGGCGCGCCCCGGAAAAAGGCGGAAAACTTTTCCGTGTCCATGGTGGCCGAACTGATGATTACCTTGAGATCAGGCCGCTTGGGCAAAAGCCTTTTTAATAGCCCCAAAATCAAGTCAATGTTGAGGCTTCTTTCGTGGGCCTCATCAATGATCAGGGTATCGTATTCAGAAAGTTTACGATCCCTTTGGGTCTCGGCCAGCAGAATACCGTCTGTCATTACTTTGATAAAGGTCTTGGGGCTTACCTTGCCGCTGAACCTGATTTTATATCCCACGCTCTGACCAATGGGCTCCCTCAGTTCCTCTGCGATCCTCTTTGCAATGGTAACCGCCGCAATCCGCCTTGGCTGGGTGCTTCCTATCATGCCCTTTACACCCCTGCCAGCCTCAACACACATCTTGGGGAGCTGAGTGCTTTTCCCAGAACCGGTCTCTCCTGAGACGATAATGACCTGGTGGGTGCTTATGGCACTCACTATCTCTTCCCTGGCCTCTAAGATGGGAAGTTTATTTGGGTATGAGACTTTATATTTCATATAGAATTGACAAGACGGATGGCTGCCCACCGTCCCCAGCTCTCAATATAACAAGAGGATCTTTACAATAATAAATGGAAAAACAGGAAATGGTAAAGGTCAAAGAGCCTTAATCAGGATACTCTTAGCAAAAAATGTCTAAATTACATAAGTTGACTTTACACGATAAATCCAGTAAAAGGGAGATGCTTGGCCCATGGGCTGAATACCTATGCAATCAAACAAATGAAAAAACAGTATCAAATCATTGTCGTCGCAATAATAAGCCTCTTGCTGGTAGGGTTCTTCCTCAGCATTTACATCACAGTGGATGAAACCATGCCTGACAACGCCATTGTAGTTATTACAGAAGAGGACAAGCTTTACCATTCTATCCACTTTGACCACATTTGTGTGGCGGGAAAAACCGCCAGGACCACTACCCTGAAAGAGGCAATCGCAGCAGGCTACAGGCCTGATCCCCGTTGCCAGGAACTTGGATATTTCAGGGGTAATCGCAGGTTTTTGTTTTACCATCTGCTTTCAAAATTGGGTATACAGGTCAACAGCCGCTGGGACAAGGATGGAAACTGGTTGTGGTGAATGTGTATTGGCCCTTCAGATTTAAATTTCCCCCTCGTTCAGCCGATAAAACCCTTAGCGACACTTCTAAGAAAGTATCTAACAGAACATCATGGCCGTTCTTAGGGTAGTTACAAACGACGGGGAAATTTTCACCTATCCCATCTCCAAGGAAAAGGTCTCAATCGGCAGAGGCCTGAGCAATGACCTAGTGCTTCAGGATAGCACAGTCTCTCGCCAGCATGCCGTTATCAAAAAGACAGATCAGGGATATACGCTATCTGACTTGGGAAGCTACAATGGAACTAAGGTAAATGGCCAGCTCATCCAAAGCACTCTTCTTCAGCCAAACGACCAAATCCAATTGGGCAGCACCAAGCTGACCTTTATTGATGAATCCCAGCCATCCTCCCCGCCCACCGACTCCATAGTCTTTTCATCTGATGTTGACAAGGAATTGAAAAGCAAACCCTTGGTGGAAAGCCGTTCATTCAGTTCTTACCAGGACTCAAGGGAGCTTTTGGTTCCGTTAGACAGAGACCTCACCAGAACCATCTATGACACTTCAAGGGAGCCGAAGCGTATTCCCGGATCCCAGCTCTCCCAGCTTACCCGCAGCAACAAGGTCCTGTTCGTCCTCTATGAGATAAGCCGGCAGCTCAACATGATACACGACCTCCAGGCATTGCTGACCAAGATAATGGACTTAATCTTTGTGGTCATTGACGCTGACTCGGGGTTCCTCGTCCTGATAGGAAGCAGTGAAAATGAGGAATTTCTCCCGGTAGTGGTAAAACACCGGAACTCGGGGCTCACACGGCCCAGGGAAATAAAGGCCAGCAAGACGCTCATCCGGAAAGTCATCGAGGAGAAGGTGGCTCTCCTCGTCACCAATGCAATGGAGGACGAATCCCTGGATGGTGCCAGAAGCCTGATGCTTCAAAAAATCAGATCTGCCATCTGCGTGCCCCTTTGGAGAAAGGAAAAGATAATAGGGGTCATCCAGCTCGACAGCACCCGGTTTGACAACCAGTTTACGCACGAAGATTTAGAACTCCTCAAGGCCATAGCAAGCCAGATGGCCATGATTATAGAGCAGGCCGCGCTTAACGAGCAGATCCGGCAGGAGGAGAGGTTGAGGAGCAGGCTGGAGAGGTTCCACTCCCCTCAGGTGATCGAGATGATCCTTAAAGGGGACCAGGAGACCAAAGACAACATAATGGACGCCAAGGAAGTGGAGGCCACCATTTTGTTTTCGGACATAATCGGATTTACCCAATTGGCTGAAAAGATGCCGCCAAAAGAAGTCAATATCCTTTTAAACCAGTACTTCTCCCACATGACAGATATCATATTCAAGTACGACGGGACCCTTGACAAGTACATAGGCGACGGGCTTATGGCCGTCTTTGGCGCCCCGATGCAGAGGGATGACGACGCGGTAAGGGCTATACGGGCTGCCCTTGATATGAGGGCACAGCTGGAGACTATGAAGGAACAGAGCCTGAGTGCTAGGCCCTTTGATATCAGGATCGGCATAAATACGGGCCGGGTCGTGGCCGGCAATATCGGCTCCCCGAAACGAATGGACTACACGGTGATTGGAGATCCTGTAAACATCGCCTCCCGTTTGGAAGCCATGGCCTCGCCCAACCAAATACTAATAGGGGAAGAGACCTACAGGCTGGTCAAAGATCACTTTGATATTAAAGAGGTGGGTGAGCGGGAGGTGAAAGGAAAGACTTCTAAAATTAAGGTCTATGAGGTGTTGGGCTAAACTGATTCCTCCTTTTGCGCCCCACTTTCCCCCTTTGTGCGGATAAAGCTAGCGATATTTTTCTTTAAAAGCTCGTACTCTTCACTTAAGGACTTCAGTTTCTCTTTACTTTCCGCCAAGGCACGCTCTATGATTTTGAGCTTTAACCGCAAGTCGGTCACATCAGTGTTGACCACCACACAGCCCTTAACTTCCCCTGAGGAGTCTTTAAGGGGATAGAGTTCCGCCCTTACATACACTGGCTCGCCGTCCATGGAATAATACTTCCACTCTTTGGCACTCTGCACCTCCCCCTTTAGCACCCGGATTACCGCCTCCCTGAAAGAGGCCCGGTAGGGTTTTGCCACGATGGCCAGGGGGCTCTTGCCGATCACAAGCTCTGAAGTAAACCCAAGCTTCCTTTCACAGGCCTCGTTCCAAGAGGAAACCTTTCCCTTGGCATCTATCACATAAACAGGGCAGGGCAGGGCATCCCAACTGGTGTATCGGAGCCTGAAGGCCCCCGTGTCAGTGCCATCACCGTCTTTAATTTCTTGTATGCACTGGATCGCCCCCTTCACAAGCCCATCGCGGTCGAGGATGGGAGAGGCCTTCAGCACGGCCTTCACTCCACCCCTCAGCTGAGGGAGATAAGCCTCTACCGAGAAACTCCCACTCTCTGTCCTAAGGACCTCCAGGCCCTCGCTGCCCAGCAGAGAAGATGGATCGTCTATCAATTTGTCCGCCAAGGTGCCATCTTCATCTAGAAACAGGCCCTCCCAGACCCTTTTCCCGATTACTTCATCCGCACTCACCCCTGTAATCTCTTCGCAGGCCCTATTCCACTGTATGACCCGATGGTTCCGATCAATAACAAAGATGGGGACTGGAGATTTGGCCAGGATCTCATCAATGTAGCGCCGTGACTCCTGTACTATCTGGCCCTTTTCCTGCTCCCGCTCCAAACTCTCACTGCGCTCCTTTTCAAACAGGAAGGCAAAGGCAAGCACGGCCAAGAGCCCCAGCAGATACGCCCCCAGGCCGTACAGGCAGGCCGTCTCTTTGGAGAAAAGGCTGGGGCTTCCATCTCCTCCCATGTACAGATATGCAGCCAGTCCACTCTCGAGAAATATCAAGCATGCCCAGATGCTTCCCCAAAAGTAACCCGTGAGATAAATGGCGGCCAATATCAAGACCGCATTCCACACCCAAGTCAAAAGCAAGAGCCCTTGGGCGGCCATGGCCCCTGTCTGCCACCTAATCAGAAACAAAAATGCCCAAAGGAGGAACACGGCATAGTTTGAGACCACCTTTATGTTCCGCGTCTTTCGCAAAAGCAGAATCCCTGCAGCAGAAAGCAGAGAGGCGGCCATCGAAGAATTGAAAAGCAGCATGGAGCCGGCAGAGAGATAGAATAACCCCAACAAGGGGGCTGAGACCAGAAAGATGAGGAAAAAGGCATTTAGTAATTTGATACGCCTCAAGGTCTCTGGATCGCCGTCCCTCACCCCGCCCGTCAATAGATCTTGGAAAAATGTTCTTTGCTCTTTGTTCATGTTAAAAGGTATAATAGTTTATAATCTTTCCATTGCCATCTAGATCTACGTATATTCCATTATGGCCATTTTTGAAAATGGGGAAAGAAGCGGTCACTTGCATTGTAATAATTTTGTTAGCCTCATCATATTCAATACTATAATCAAGAAAATGTCCTGGAGTTAAATTAACTTTTAGTCTGTCTTTCACCAATAAAATCTCATTATCATTTGGGGAATCCGTATGCGCCACAAAGACCTCTAAAGGATTAGCAGAATGGGGATTAGGATCTGATGAATTTGGGAAATAGTGCTCATGCTCAAGATAATAGATGATTTGTGCCTGGATAAGTTGTTTCATCACCCGAGTAGCTTCTGATCCCACTGCCCGTTGCCGAAATGTCTGATAGGTGGGATATGCGCTTGCCACAAGGATGCCCAGGATGGCTATTACAACCATCAGCTCAATAAGGGTGAAGCCCTTGTCCCTTCTCATTGGCTCACCCCCAAAGCGGGAGCGCTATATTCAATGCCCTTGGCAGTGAGGACCAGGCGCATCTCGTTCTTCTTGGGATGTTTCAGGGACAGCCTGTATCCCTTTATGGGATCCCTAACATACTTGAGTAGGTCCAGATAGGCAAGCTCAGGGCCTTTAAAGCCCAGGTACTTGGGAACCAAATCCCTCAGGGTCTCTGGGTACTTCTTGCCTTCATAGTGGGCATAGCGCTTTATGGCTCCATCCACAAGAAACAGGAGCACCCTGCCCTTTTTTGCCAAATCAACACGGGAGGCGGGGGCAGGCTGGCCCCCAAACAATATCACCCCCCACATGACAGCTATCAGCATGGAGGAGACCAATACAAAGTATTGAAATGGCCCCCACCTCTTCCTTGCCTTTCTTGCCTTGCCCTTTTTTTCCGCCAAGGTGCTCCCCACCTGGGAGACAGATTGCAGCATCGCGCACTGGAAACAGCAGAATTCCCCAGGGCGTATCTCCTCAGCACATTCCCGGCACAAGGGGGCACTGCAGCTTTTACAGAACAATTCAGCCTTTTTGCCCGGATGGAACTTACACTGCATCGGATTCCCTGGCCGCATCCCTTCTGACACCGTTCAGATCATTCCTGCAATAAGGGCACACAATCCACTCGGGCTGGACGATCCGGCCGCACTCTCCGCAGTTGGGCACAAGGGGGTATTTGCAGAATGGGCAGTCGCTGAAATCCAAGCTCACCGCCTTGCCGCACTTGGAGCAGATTGTGGTGAGTTCTTCCTTTTGGTGAACCGCCCTCAAGACCTCATCGATAGTGGTGATTCCCAAGCGGATCTTACGAAGCCCGCTTCTGCCGAGAGTTGTCATACCGGTGGCCTGGGCAGCCTCCCTCAGGGTGTCTGCAGAGGCCCCGGATTGTACCAGCTCCCTCATCTTGTGGCCCATAACCATCACCTCTTCAATGGCAGTTCGGCCCCGGTAACCGGTGTAATTACACCTGGGACAGCCCTTACCCCTGTAGAATTTAAAAGGCAGGTCCTTGTGGTTCAAGCTCAGCCGGGCGAGCAGCTCGGGTTTGGGCTGGTATTCCTCTTTGCAGTCTGGACAGATCACCCTAACCAGGCGCTGGGCAACCACCCCCAGGACAGATGAAGCAATAAGAAAGGGGGGCATCCCCAGATCCAGGAGCCTGGTAACCGCGCTGGGCGCATCAATTGTGTGGAGGGTGGACAGCACCAAGTGCCCTGTCAAACCAGCTTGAAGTGCTATCTCAGCGGTCTCGATGTCCCTTATCTCACCGATCATGATCACGTTGGGATCTTGCCGCAAAATGGCGCGGAGCACATAGGGAAAGGTGAGCCCTACCTTCTCGTTTACCTGCACCTGGCTCACTCCTGTCAGCTCGTACTCCACCGGATCTTCCACCGTGATGATGTTTACCTCGTCGGAGCGAATCTCGCTCATGCAGGCATAAAGGGTGGAGGTCTTCCCGCTTCCGGTGGGCCCGGTGATCAGGACCATCCCTTGGGGCTGTCTGATACAGCTCCTCAAGAGGGCAAGGTTTTCTTCCCTGAACCCCAATTGGTCGAGGCTTAAAAAGGCCTCTCGCTTGTTAAGGATACGGATTACGGCCTTCTCGCCAAAAAAGGTGGGAAGCGTGGACACCCTCAGGTCTACTGAATAATTCTTGGACCTGACCCTGATTCTTCCGTCTTGGGGTAGCCTGCGCTCGGCAATGTTCATCCCGCTGAGCACCTTTATCCTGGAAATGATGATAGGCTGGGTCCACTTTGGCAGCCTGATGGTATCCTGCAATACCCCGTCAATTCGGTTTCTCACCCTCACAAAGTTTTCATGGGCCTCTATGTGCACATCACTTGCGCCCCGCTTTATCGCGTTCCGGATGATGAGATCCACCATCTTGACAAATGGAGAATCCTGCAGGTCCTCTACAGTGTACTGCTCCTCCTTGGCCTCATCTTGGTCTGGATAGAACTCCAGCAACTCCTCGGTATTGAAGTCATCGACCACTTCGGCAAGGGATTGTTCGGGCTGGTAATACTTCTGGATACGCTCAATGATTTGGCTTGGGGTGGAAATGGCTGGCTGCACGCTGAAACCAGTTACAAACTGCAGCTCCTTGATCATATTGAGGTCCAAGGGATCAGCCATAGCCACATGGAGCACATTGTTGCGCTTCTCAATGGGGACACACATAAAGCGCCGGCACACGCTTTCAGGGATAATCTCCATCACTTCATCTTCGATTGGAAGGTCCCTGAGGTCAACAAAAGGGATCTTTAGCTGCATGGCAAGCGCAAAGGCCATTTCCTCTTCAGAGATCAGGCCCATATCGATCAGTACCTGGCCCAGGCGCTTGTCAGTATTCTGTTGTACCTGGAGGGCCTCCCGCAGCTTTGCCTTGCTGAGCAGCCCGGTTTCAGTCAACAACTCTCCAAGCCTCCGCCTGGAGGCGATTCGCTTCTTTTCACTGGTATCATAAAGGCGGGTTACTTTGTTTTTCTTCCGGGCCATTTTTAGTCCTTCCGAACTAAGATCCAGGTAATCTATCATTCTGGTGGATCACTTTCAACTCCAAACTAGTGTCCCCTTCAGTCAGTAAAAATAATGCCCATCCCGCCACAGCTCCCTTTTCAGCTTGGCACGAAAATTGATTAACTCAACACCAATGTTCTTTTGGCAAGGGATCTGGATGCGGTTTTAAAAAATCCTTTTTCTTTGACTTAATATCGATTCCCTGCTAATTTTCTTTAATTTAAAAGGGGTTGCGCTCAGTTTCACTCTTATTTTCCGCCTATTAGAGTTCGGATGAATGGATTTTTCAAAAAAAATGACCTTCTAGTGGCAGGACTTATCTCTGCCCTTCTTATTTTCTTCACCCTGAATCCCATTCATCCTCTGGAAGCGTTGGAAGGCATCTTCTACAGTGTCCGAATGCGGCTGGACCTTCCCAGGACTCTCCTCACACCCAAAGTAGCCATCGTAAACATTGATGAAAAAAGCATCCAGCAGCTGGGCCCATGGCCATGGCCACGGGCCTTAATAGCTGAGATGATCCAGATCCTTAAAGACAATGGGGCAAAGGCAGTGGCCCTGGATTTTATCTTGAGCCAGAGGGAGAGGAATCCAGGCCTTGCCCACATAAGGGCGCTAAAACAAGAGATATCCGCTGGGGGGCTCCTGGGGCCTGGGCAAGAAGGATTAAAGGCCAACATCATCAGAAGGTTAAAAAAAATTGAACGGGATCTTGACAATGACAAGATCCTGATAGAAACCGTCAAAAAATGCAGCAATGTTGTCTTACCCATGGCGGGGAAGTTTGGGTATCACGGCACCCAG
Source organism: Desulfobacterales bacterium (assembly GCA_027061865.1). GTDB lineage: Bacteria > Desulfobacterota > DSM-4660 > Desulfatiglandales > Desulfatiglandaceae > JALVMN01. The sequence goes on along the minus strand of JAMOVZ010000012.1, from coordinate 3,667 downwards.
TTGATACCTGCCGCTCAAGCCTATGTGGTCAAGAACTCCCTTCCTATAACAGGAATCGACAAGGAGATTCGGGATCAAATTTCCGTGGTCCAGCTTACCCTTCCATTTCCAGAGCTTGCAAAGAACGCACGGGGCTTAGGACACATAAACCTCCCCCCACAGAAGGCGCTGTGGGGCAAGGCCCATCTCCCTTTCATAAACTATGGGGGCCACATCTTTCCTTCACTACCCCTTGCCCTTTATTTCCATTATGCAGGCCGGAGACCTGCCAGCGTCACCATAGAGAATAGCCGGATAATATTAGGCCAAAAAGAGATACCAACTGCCGGAGGCGTGATATTCTTCAAATTCAAGGGGGCAAGGCTCTCTTTTCCCAATTATTCCTTTGTGGACATCCTGAAAGTCCGCAAGGTCCCGGCGGTCTTTGAAGATAAGATTGTGCTGATTGGCTACACAGCGGAAGAAGGGTTATCCAGCCTCTGGACTCCCGTGGATCCTGAAATGCCTAGAGTGGAATTTTTGGCAAACATATTAGAGAGCTTGATGACCGGGCGGTATGTAAAACGGCCAACTTGGATACTGGCCGCAGAATTACTGCTTATATTGGTGGCGGCCTTTGGGGCGGCTTTACTCATGCCTCGAGTGCCGTTCTTTCCGCGGTTTCTTATGGCTGGGGGGGGCATGCTCTTGGTCTTTCTGGCCAGCATAATATTCTTTGTCACCTTCAGTATTCACCTCAAGATCGTCTATATCCTCATGGGGCTTTTTTCCATGTTCCTCTACACCAGCATAAAAGAGCTGGTGCTCACTGAGAAGACAATGGAGGTTGCATCCAAGGAGAGTATAGAGACCAACCGCATGTTGGGTTTGAGTTTCCAAAGCCAGGGGCTCCTTGATTTGGCCTTTGAAAAATTCAGAAAATGCCCTTTGGACGACTCAATGAAGGATGTCCTTTACAATCTGGCGCTTGATTTCGAAAGGAAGCGGATGCCCAACAAGGCCATCTCCGTTTATGAATACATCTTGACAGAGGGGGGAGAAAACTATCGCGACGCGGCCGCGCGCATGGAAAAACTTCGAAAGCTTACGGGTGAACGGTCCCTGGGGCTTCGCAAAGAAAAAAGAGAGGCCAAGATATTGATCTCCGAAGATCTCGGCATAAGGCCTACAGTGGGCCGCTATGAGATCCTGGAAGAAATAGGCCAAGGAGCCATGGGCATGGTTTATAAGGCCAGGGATCCCAAGATCAACCGCACGGTAGCCATCAAGACCATAAGGTTTGCGGACGAATTTGATCAGGACAAAATCCAGGAAGTGAAAGAACGATTTATGAGGGAGGCTGAATTGGCCGGCAAGCTCTCCCATCCCGCCATCATTTCCATCTACGATGTGGGCGAAGACTATGACCTTACCTATATGGCCATGGAACTGCTAGAGGGCAAGGACCTTGAGCATTTCTGCCACAGGGACGCGCTGCTCCCTGTAAGAAAGGTGCTGGACATAATAGGGGAGGTGGCTGAGGCCCTTGACTACGCCCACCGCCAGGGCGTGATCCACAGGGACATAAAGCCTGCAAACATCATGTTACTCAACGACGGCCGCGTAAAGGTAACTGACTTTGGAATAGCAAAGGCCATTTCTTCTTCCCAGACCAAGAGCGGCGTCATATTGGGCACCCCGAACTACATGTCTCCTGAGCAGATAAACGGCCAGCCCATTGACGGCCGCTCTGACATATTTAGCCTCGGCGTGGTATTCTTCCAGCTCTTGACAGGCAGGCTCCCCTTCAAGGGCAGGACCCTGACAGAGCTCTTTGTCCAGATAACTCAAAAACCTCATCCATCAGTGAGAGAGCTGAATCCAAAGGTGCCCAAGCCGTGCGAACAGTTAATCGACAAGGCCCTTGCCAAGGACCCGGAAAGGAGATTCCAAACAGGTGGCGAGTTCGCAAGGTATATCAGGAAGGTAGCGGAAAAAATGGATGAGCTTAGGGCAAAGCGGATGAACCTATAGCAGATGCATCTTTAACGCATAAGTCCCTAGCCACTCAGACATTGTAATATTCCCTGTACCACGCCACAAAATTGCGTATCCCTTCCTTAACAGTTACCTTTGGATCATACCCAAGCATCCTTTTGGTTTTCTCGATATCAGCAGAGGTCTCCGGCACATCCCCGGGCTGCAAGGGGAGAAGTTTTTTTTGGGCCTCCATTCCTAACTCTTCCTCGAGAGTCCTTATAAAATCCATTAGGTCAACTGGCCTTGAATTGCCCAGATTAAATATTTCATGATGGAATGGCCTTTCCAGAGAGGCCAAAGTTCCGTCCACTATGTCGTCTATATAGGTGAAATCCCGCCTCATCTTTCCATAATTATAGACATCGATGGGCCTTCCTTTAAGAATGGCGTCTGTAAAAAGAAACAATGCCATATCAGGACGCCCCCAAGGGCCATAGACCGTGAAATATCTGAGTCCCGTAGAAGGGATATTATATAGATGACTATAAGAGTGGGCCATGAGCTCATTGGCCTTCTTGGTGGCGGCGTAAAGGGAGATGGGACTATCCACCCTGTCTTCCACACTAAAAGGGATCTTCTTATTTTTTCCATAAACAGAAGATGAAGAAGCATATACCAAATTCTTGACAGGGTATCTTCTTGCGAGTTCCAAGATATTCAAAAATCCCTCCAGGTTGCTCTTTTGATAGGCAAAAGGATCGGTGAGCGAGTATCTGACCCCTGCTTGGGCAGCCAAATGACAAACTATCTCAGGGCCCTGCTCCTTAAAGATTTTCTCCATCTCCTCAAAGTCTTCCAGGTTAATCTGGTAGAATGAAAATTTGGGTTTTTTCCTCAGGATATCCGTCCTTGCCTGCTTCAGCTTTATATCGTAATAGGGATTGAGGTTGTCCACTCCCACAACCCTTTTGCCCATATCCAGAAGCCTGGATGCCACGTGAAAACCTATAAAGCCTGCACTTCCTGTAACCAGCACGCTTTGGTATTCAATCTTTTCCATCCTTCTCTCCCTTTAGGGGCCAAATGCGATGTTCGCCCTTTTTGTGTGTAACCTGCCCACCTTGGACTCTATACCAGAAATCGGTTGTCACTGCCAGTTCCTTCAAAGGTGAATTTCCAGCTCCTTATCCAAAGGATGTATGTGGAGAATTCCCTGGCCTACCTGAAAGGCATCACAGGAACACTTCACAAACAACAAAAGCCCGGCAGGATAAATCTCCTGCCGGGCTCGATTATTCGAAAAGGGGCATCTTTAGCTACATCATGCCGCCCATGCCGCCCATGCCGCCTCCTGGCATACCAGGGGTTTCCTCTTTTGGCTTGGGCTTTTCAGCCACCATGGCCTCGGTGGTCAAGAGCAGAGAGGCCACAGAGGCAGCGTTCTGGAGCGCGAACCTAGTCACCTTTGTGGGATCAATAATCCCGGCCTTCATGAGGTCTTCGTATTCTCCGGTCTCGGCATTGTAGCCGAAAGCACCCTTGCCCTCTTTTACTTTTTCTACCACCACTGAGCCTTCTTCTCCTGCGTTGTTGGCTATCTGGCGCAGGGGCTCTTCGAGTGCCCTCAGAATCAGGTTTATGCCGGCCTGCTCGTCTTCGTTTTCAAGTTTCAATTTGGCAATGGCATCAATTATCCGGATAAGGGCCA
>JAMOVZ010000011.1 GCA_027061865.1 Desulfobacterales bacterium | reverse complement strand
CGTCGTAGACACCATAGAGCTTTCCGATGTTGCCCGGGCCATCGGATAGCATGGGAAACGGGATGCCTCCTTCAACCATCTTGCTCAACTCATAGTCATCCCACACCTTGTGCACAAAGTGGCTGTCAACACTGACCGAGAGCACCTCTACGCCAAGTTCCTTGAGCTCATTATATTTGGTTGCAACTGCAGCCAGCTCTGTTGCTCAAACAAAGGTAAAGTCTCCTGGATAAAAACACAGCACCACCCATTTGCCGATATAGTCTGAAAGTTTGACCTGTCCGAACTCTCCCTTTTGATACGCTGGAGCCTCAAAGTCAGGCGCCTTGTGTCCCACCTTAACTCCTGCCATAGCTTTCACCTCCTTGTCTTTAATTTCAACAGTTTTGCTTTCTTGCTCTTTTTCACCCACTCTGGACCCTGTGGGTCTTGAGCACCCGATCTTTAGCGGTTTCATCCCCTCACCTCCTTTCTGTCTGTTTAGTAACGGCCTTTCATCAATAGGCCTCCTCGTAGGCCAAATCTTCCTCCTTGATCTTGCCACTAAAGAGCTTGTAGGCCCAAGCCTGATAGGCAATAACAATGGGCACGAAGATGATTGCCACAACCAGCATGATCTTGAGGGTCAGCGGCGTTGAGGAGGCATTGTAAGCGGTCAGAGTGTATGAAGGATCAATGCTTGAGGGAAACATGCGCGGATACAGCCCTATCACGCCGAAAAACGTGGCACCGAATATGGTGGCAGCAGAGGCAAACCAAGCCTTCCAGTATGCCCCCTTACCAATAAAGACCCTCACCAAAAACAGGGCTGCCACGGTTGCAAGGATCACCGAGAAAAGGGCAGGGTTGTGGAAATAATTGTCATAAAGGGTGGTAGCAAACTTGGATGCCACGAGAAAGGTCACGGCCACCACCAAAAGGACCGCCCAGAGTTTCTTTGATAGATTCACTGCCCTCTGGTGTAGCTCGCCATCGCTCTTGATGGCAAGCCACAAGGAGCCATGTACCAGGAAGAGGCACAGAAACAGCACTCCTCCCAGAAGACCATAGGGGTTGAGCAGGGTGAAAAAAGTACCCTTGTAGATGCCTTGGGCATCTATGGGGAGCCCACGGAATATGTTTGCAAATGCAGCCCCAAACAGGATTGCAGGAAGCAGGCTTCCTACAAACATGCATGTATCCCAGATCCTTCGCCACCCGGGACTTTCTATCTTGCCCCTGAACTCGAAGGACACTCCTCTTATGATCAAGGAAAAAAGGATCAGCATGAGGGCACTATAAAGGGAGCTGAACATGGTGGCATATACGGTTGGAAAGGCCGCAAATGTCACTCCCCCTGCCGTCAACAGCCACACCTCGTTACCGTCCCAAAGCGGGCCTATGGCATTAAATATGATTCTTTTTTCATTGTCAGTCTTTGCCACAAATGGCATCAGAGCACCAAGCCCCAAGTCAAAGCCGTCGGTAACAAAGTAGACCGCCCACAGCAGCCCCCACAGAAAAAACCATATGTCTTGAAGTATCATCCTTCCACCTCCCTTTCCTTATTGTGTTTGAGCGGCTGGGTGAGTTATTTCCACTGCCGGCCCTTTTGCCGCATACTTTGAAATGAGATAAAATCCTGCCGCTCCCAAAAGGCCATAGACCACTATAAAGGCGATAAAGGAAACCAGCACCTGAGAGGTGGCAATGGGTGATACCGCATCAGAGGTCTTCATAATACCATAAACAATCCATGGCTGTCGTCCAACTTCTGCCACCACCCAGCCAAACTCTATAGCCAAGTAAGGAAGAGGGATTGAAAGCATCATCAGCTTCAGGTAGCCGGGAGATTCAAGCAATTTGTTCCTCTTGAGCCATCCCACGATAGTGGCCAGCAAGAAATAGAATCCCAAGCCCACCATGAGGTGAAAGGAAGCATAGGAAATAAGCACTGGAGGGCGTTCGTCCTTTGGGAACTCCCTTAACCCCTTCACCTCAAAAGATGGGGAGTGGCCTGCAAGTATGCTCAGCACATTTGGGATTGGAAAAAGTTCTACCGCGTTTCTCTCATTTCCCTCGTCTGGAATAATCAGGAGGTATTTTGGGGCATGAGTCTTTGTCTCCCAATGTGACTCCATGGCCGCAAGCTTTGCAGGCTGCTTCTCAGCCAGATCAGAGCCGTGTAAATGACCCTCTACCACCAGGAGGAAAGAAAAGATGAGACCAAAGGTCAGTCCTATGCGAAATGAGCGGGTAAAGAACTCCACATGTTGTTTTCTCAACAGGTGATACGCACTTATCCCCATCACAAAAAAGGCGGCAAGAACATAGGCAGCGCTCACGGTATGAGTGAATTCAAGGATAGCGAATTTATGAAACACCACGGCCGCAAAGTCGGTGAGCTCCGCCCTGCCCCCTCTGATGGTATAGCCCACCGGATGCTGCATCCATGCATTGGCGGTCAGTATCCATATGGCCGACAGTGTCGAGGCCCCTGCTATGAACCACATCACTGTTGCATGGGCCTTGGCAGAAAGTTTTTTCCACCCGAATATCCAAACCCCAATGAGAGTGGACTCCAAAAAAAAGGCAGCAGTGGCCTCGATAGCCAACAAGGAGCCAAACACATCTCCGACAAAGGCAGAGTAGCGCGACCAGTTGGTCCCAAACTGGAACTCCAAGGTGATGCCGGTCACGACCCCAAGGGCGAAGTTGATCAAAAACAGCTTCCCCCAAAACTTCGCCATCTTTAGGTACTGCTCATCGCCAGTCCTCACATACTTTGTCTCCATAATGGCTACCAAGACAGAGAGCCCCAGCGTAAGTGGAACAAACAGAAAATGAAACATGGTGGCTGCCGCAAATTGCAGCCTCGACAAATACGCCACATCCATAATTCCTCCTCCTTTCCTGCTTAGGGTTTTATTCGGCCTCCCCGTCTAACTATGTAAGAGGAAGCAAACATCCTGGCTCAAAAGCTCGCCCATCGTGGCCTTGGCCAGCGTCTCCCTCAGCTGGTCTCTGGCTTTCCCCCAGACCTTGTAAACCGCACACCCTGCGGTTCTAAAACACCCTTCAGGGCTCATGATGCATTCGTTCAGGAAGATCTCTCCCATGATGGATTCTACCACCTCAAGGAGCGTAATTTGCCCGGGGTCCTTAAGCAGCCTGTAGCCTCCCTTCGCCCCTTGGGTGATCTCAAGAATGCCTGCCTTGGACAGCCTCTGGGCGATCTTGCCCAGAAACTGAGACGGAATCTGCATGGCTTGAGAGATTTCCTTTCTGGAAATCACTTTGCCCTTCTCTCCGGACAGATATAGCACGCAACGCACAGCATATTCTGCCTCTCTTGTGATCCTCATGCAGCCTCCACATATAAGACCAATAAGACCATATTACTCCTATAAGCTGGCCTAATTTTAGGGGCCGCTCGGCCCCCAATGACCCGAAGCCCCTCACAGCGGGCTAGAATGTGATTATTTCGTAGCCCTCCTCCATGTATCGGGCCATGCTTGGATGTCCTGTCATCTCATCCAGGAGGGCTATCCCTTCGGCCCTTATGGCCTCAAGCACACCCATCTTGTTTGAACATGCCTTGCAAGCCCCATTGATCAAAGCTCTTTCCTTCACCTTGGTGTAAAATTGATTCATGGGGCTGGAGGCTTGAGCGATTTCAGGAATCAATTTCGTTGCCGCCCCTTCCACCACCACCTTCACCTCATATCCCTTGTCGTTCATGTCAAGGGCATTGAGCAGCACATGGACAAAGCACATCAACTCACCATTGAACGCAAAGAGTGCCACTTTTCCTGCCATAACTCTATATCCCCCGGCTCCACAAGCCTACTCGGCGGGGAGGGCTGCTGCCACCTTCTTGGCCAGGCTCTCGCAAGCCTCAAATGCATCACCATCAGGCACGTACTGAACCCTGACTCCCTCATCCACCAGGTTAAAACCCATGGCCTCAAGCTCCCGGTTTATCAGCTTCACCGCCTCTCCACTCCATCCATAAGAACCAAAAGCCGCCCCCACCTTGTTCTTTGGCTTGAGCCCTTTCATATATGTAAGAATGTCACTGACTGTGGGAAACAGCCCGTTGTTTAATGTGGGAGATCCCACCAGCACGGCTCCAGCATCCAGGACTTCCGTAATAATCTCACTCCTGTGGCAGCTCCTTATATGCATGGGCTTTGCCCTGACTCCCTCTTCTCCAAGGATATCGACGATCTTTTCGGCCATCTGTTCGGTGCTGTGCCACATGGTATCGTAGATTACAACGGCCTTGCGTTTGGGTTTTTGCTCGGCCCAATCCACGTAGGCCTGGATTATCTTTCCTGGATCCTTGCGCCAAAAGACACCGTGGTCTGGACAGATCATCTCAATTTCCAGGCCCAGTTCCTGAACCTTTCCAATCAGTTTGAGGATCAGGGGCGAGTAGAGAAGGAGTATATTTGCATAATACTTCTTGGCCTGATACATAAGGTCCCCTTCGTCAACCTGGTCGTCGAATCGCTCCAAGGTGGCATAGTGTTGTCCAAATCCGTCACTGGAAAATAGGATCCTGTCTTCTTTCAAATAGCTAAACATGCTGTCAGGCCAGTGGACCATCCTGGTCTCCAGAAAGGTGAGGGTCTTCTTGCCGATATTAAGCTCGCTGAGGTTATCAACGGCTTGAAGGTTGAAGCCCTGCCGGAAGTGCTTGGAGAGGTTCTTTTGGCCCATCTTTGAACAAAAGACAGGCTTGTCTTCCCCGATCTTGTGCATCACCCGGGGGAGCCCCCCTGAGTGGTCCATCTCGGTGTGGTTGCTTACCACATAGTCAATCTTCTTGGGATCGATGATCTGATTGATATTTTCAAGGAGTTCGTCCTCAAAGCCTTTCTTCACCGTGTCGATTAAGGTCACCTTTTCGTCAACAATTAGAAAAGCGTTATAGGTAGTGCCCAAGTAGGTGGAGTAACCATGAAAATCCCTGATGTTCCAGTCAATTACCCCAACCGAGTAAACTCCTGGGGCTATCTCCAATGGTTTCATCTTTTTCCCCCTCACTCTTGGAATTTATTCTTCTTTCTCAAACAGCTCTTTGTCAGCTCCGCAAACAGGACATACCCAATCGTCGGGGAGGTCTTCAAAAGAGGTCCCTGGCTCCACGCCGTTGTCAGGATCACCTGCCTCAGGATCATATACATAACCACATACGGAACATACCCATTTTTCCATCACCTACCTCCTTTTCTGCTTCTCTGTTTTAACTACAAGGATTGGAGGCCCTTACGGGCCCCCAATCAAACACCTTATGCAGCCTCCATCTCACGGCGAGCTGCCATATCAAACAGAATCCTCTCTCTGGCCTTGTCAATACCAAGGGCCTTTCTCTTCTTGTCGATGTGTTCAATCATCATCTTTGCCATCTCGTGAGGATCTCTGGCAAATCCCCATTTGCCAAATCCAAGCTCCTCCAGTCCTTCAGTTAAGTGTTTGTAAAACTTGGTATCTTTTATGATGGGAAACCCTACACCAAAGACCGTAAAAACACCAGAGGCAACAAAGTAATGGCCTATGGTTACCGCCTTTTCGCTCATCCACTCGGGAGCGGCCCCTGCAACCGGAAGGTCTGCAATGCTATCGCCCAGGCCCCCGGTGCGGACCATCTCGGCACAGGCCGTAAGGATCCGGCTGTTATCCACACAGGACCCTAGGCCCAGCACTGGTGGCATTCCCACCGTCTCGCAGACCTCTCGGAGCCCGGAACCGGCTAGGTATGCAGATTCCGGAGTATAAAACCCGGCCTTCGCCAAGGCGATCTGGGAGCAGCCCGTCTGGACCACCAGCACGTCATTCTTGATCAATTCCTTTACAAGCTCCACATGCACCCAGTCCTGCTTTACCCTGGGATTGGTGCAGCCGACCACTCCAGCCACCCCTCGTATCCTGCCATTAATGATATTGTCATTCAGAGGAGTATAAGATGCCCGGAAGGTGCCTCCTAACATATAGTTTATGTACTCATGGGAAAATCCATGGACGCCCAGGTTCTTGATTTGGGGAATTTCTATGGGGAGCTTTCTGTTCTTAAACCGCACGATTGCATTTTCTACAATTGCGTCGGTACACTCGCGGGGATGGTGGTGGTCAAACTCGATGTGCTCCACCCCCTCGATCTTGCACCTGGGGTTAGTGGTAAAGAGCTTGGTGCCGTAACATTTTGCCACCTGACCCAGGCCCTGCTTGATACATTGGACATCTACAGCCATGGCATCCACTGCACCCGTAATCATTATCTCCTCTGTGGAGCTGAAATTCCCCGCATGAGGTATGCCGTGACGGCTCAAGACTTCAGCGCCAGAGCAGCACATTCCCACCAAGTTGATTCCTTCAGCCCCTGCATCCTTTGCAGCCTGAATCAAAGAGGGATCACTTACGGAGTCCATCATGGACTCAAAGAGGTTGGGCTCATGGCCATGAATAATGATGTTTACGTAATTTTCCTTCAGCACTCCCATGTTCACTTCAGCACGGACCGGCGTAGGTGTGCCAAACAGGATATCAGAGATCTCGGTGGCGATCATTGAACCGCCCCAGCCGTCCACCAGAGCGGTCCGGCTGCACTGATTAGTGATGTTTGCGTAATGCTGATCAACTCCAATGGCGCTGCGGTGGAGGAGTTCCATGATCTCGCGCATGGCCCCCCGAGGGACCACACCGTGTTTCCTCCAAGTCTCTAAAGTTTTCTCTGGAACCCTCTTGGTAAAGGGGATCTCTCCTTCAACCTGCGTGTAGGTCCTTTCCAATTCATAGTAGAGGTCCATGGCGATCTCTTCAATGGCTTTCCCCTCGATATCAATGCCCAGCTCGACCGCCACGTCCTCCAGCTTGATGGGGTCCTTAATGGTATAGTCCTTGATGTTTCCCTTGACCACTTCTCTGAAAAGATCCAGCATGCTCATGCCGTGGTCGGTGTGGGCAGCAGCGCCAGCGGCCACCATCCGGGCAAAATTTCTAGATTGAATGGTGTCGATGGTAGCGCCACAAACACCCACCTTTTCGTATGGGTCTCTTGGGTTTAACCGACAGGGCCCCATAAAGCAATGCTTGCAGCAAGCAGACTCCGCGCCGATGGGACAGGCCTTCATCTTAAGGGCCCTGTGATGGGCAGTTTCCACACCATCACGCTCTGCCTTTTCAAGCATCTGGGCAGTGGCGTCACACGTGGTAATCTCTCTGATATTCAACTTTTTGGCTTCTGCCTTCTTTCTCTGCTTCTTTTCCATGATTGCTCTCCTTTTTTCTTTAAGAGGCCTTCCTGGTCCTGTTGTTTATCCCTGTTGGGGCTCACTCCCTTTACAGGGCGTACTTCACCCTCGGAACAAACCTTCCTTTTCCAGCCGCTTTAATTCAACCTACTAAGGCTGGCTTAAGCCTCTGCGTACACCTCGCACTTGGAAAAATCGATCTTCTCACCACACCCCGGGCATATGTGCTCGCGGTTAAACTCATCTGAGAAGATCTCTTTTTCCCTGCCGCAGTTCGGGCACTTACAGACGAAGGATTTGAGATGTTTCAGATCTTCGAAACCAGGACAGTGCTGAGGAGTGCTCATTTCTCCCTCCGTGCTTATTTTTCCTCTATTTCTACCTTGCCCTTGTGCTTGGTTCCACACATGGGGCAAAGAATCTCAATTTCATCCTCGTTGCCGATGAACTTCTCCCTCAGTTTCTCTGGCCCTAGAAAACTCACATCTCCGCAGGCACACTGAGGACACTCGGCTCTCACGCGGTATTTTTTCTCGGACATGAATAAACCCCTTTTTTCTGTCCACTTAGAGTGGCTCGGCCCCGCCGCCCGGCCGCTGGCAAAGCGCTTTAGAGCCTCTTGTCGCCACCTGTCTGCCCGCAATCGGGTATATAACAGGTGACATCTACGAATTCACACTTCTCCTTGCAGGAAGGGCATTGCTCCGGCGGCTTGTCAGCCTGCAAAGAGTAACCACACTTTTGGCATTTCCATTCTCCCATTTTCTTGCTCCTTTTCTGCCCAGATTACGCCTTCCAAAGACCATGGAGATTACAATATTCTCTTGCAGTTACCTTCTCTGCATCGACCTTAAAAAAGGCCTCCGGCGCCTCTCCGGGCTTCAAATACTGGATATAAGACTTTCCGTCTGCAATAAGCTCTATCCATTGGATATAGTGCTTCTCTTCCATTGGATGGGCCACACTTCCCACAGCCACTTTGTAGCCCTCTGCCGTCTTCTCTACTACTGGAACATGCTTTTCCCGAGCAGCATCCACTGTGTTTTCTTTGAGCAGCTTCATGGGCTGATTACAGCAAACCAACTCTCCCTTGCCTCCATTTAGGACCTCAACTATATTCCCACAGACCTCACATTTATAAACCTCTAACCTTTCTGCCATTTTCTTTGTCCCCCTTTTTTAATAATTCTCTCCCAACAGCTCAAAATATGCCTGCGGATGGGCACAGGCTGGACACGTCTCCGGTGCCTCATTGCCCTTGTGCAGGTAACCACAGTTGCGGCACCTCCAAACCACTTCCTCTTCTCTTTTAAAAACCCTATTGTTCTCTATGTTGGAAGCGAGATCCAGGTATCGTTTCTCGTGCTGTTTCTCTGCTATTGCTATTGCCCTGAACACGGCGGCAATTTCACTGAAGCCCTCTTCCTCTGCCGCCTTGGCGAATTCAGGGTACATCTGAGTGTGCTCGTAGTTTTCTCCTGCCGCAGCAGCCTTCAAGTTGTCCAATGTACTTCCTATGACCCCTGCAGGGAAGGCTGCCTGCACCTCTACCTCACCGCCCTCCAAGAACTTGAACAGCCTCTTTGCATGCTCTTTTTCTTGGTTGGCAGTCTCTTCAAAGATGAAGGCCATCTGCTCGTAGCCTTCCTTTTTCGCCTGGCTTGCAAAATATGTATACCTGTTCCTTGCCTGCGATTCTCCAGCAAATGCTGTCAGCAAATTTTTCTCAGTCCTTGAGCCCTTTAACGCCGGCATTTTTATACTTCCTCCTTTCGCTTACTCGTTGAGTGAATAATAACATCTTTTTGGAGAGATGACCTTGCCCTTTTTTTTCAGTTCACTTATAACCTTTGACACCTCCTTGCTCTCAACCCCCAAGGCCTTGGCGATCTCACCAGGCCTAACGGGTTTTCCCGCCTCCTTCATGGCCTTCAAAACCTTTTCCTCCATAGCATCACCTCCTTCATCACTCTCTTCCTCTTCCTTCCACAAGCCCTTTTTTATATGGGCCTCCCTTTCTTTTTCTGCCAGCTTTTTGATCCGAAAGGCCGAATCCCGCACTACACCGTAAAGCACACCACAGCTTGGGTCTTCCCTTAGGGCATCGCCATCATCTGCCACCCGGAGCATTTCTTCTGCAAGCTCCAAGGTTTTTTTGATCATCCTGTCGCAGGGTCTCATTCGGCCGCCTGGATATTTTTACCCTTTATATACTCCAAGAATCATGCCATGCCTCCATCCCCTTGCCCTTTGACATTTATTTGAATATTTTCCATATATTAGGCTTATTCCACACAAGGAGGGCCACTAACTAAGGCCTTGTTGGTGAGACGATTATGTACTGGCTCCACAAGAGGATCCAGATTGGAATTCCGTTTTAAGTAACGAGCCCAGAGCTTGCTCCGTGCTGCAAGCTCATTTTTTTAACTTGCGTTCACGAGATAACACCTGTACAATAAATTAATAATATCAATCTGTTATAGCTTCTAAAAATTATACAGGCAACACTTCATGAATGAGCCAATGCATAAAAAATTAAGCATGTGTGTCCCTGAAAATGAGACAACATTGTCTCATGAGACACTTATATTAGTTCTGATTCGACCTCGGACAGAAGTTGAGGATTATCAGCCAGGAACCGGTAGAGAGTGGCTCGGCCTACCCCAAGCAGTCGTGCTGCCTTTGCCTTGTTTCCCCCGCTCTTGAGCAATGCCCTTCGCACCTTGGATTTATCCAGCTTTCGGCTCCGGGCTTTGCCCTCTTGTTCATCCCTGAATCTTAGTATTTCCAAGGGGAGGTGTTCAGGGCTGATCATCCCCCCCCGGCATTTGACAAGGGCAAACCTCACCGCACTTTGGAGTTCTCTCACATTTCCGGGCCAGGGATAAATGGTGAGCAGGTCCATCGCCTCTTTTGAGATACCTTGGCACCTTATTCCTTCCTGGAAGGCCTCATCCAGGAAATGCTCTACCAAGAGAGGGATATCTTCTTTGCGCTCACGCAGGGGGGGGAGCTTGATGGGAACCACGTTAATCCTGTAGTAAAGATCTTCTCGGAAATTCCCTTTCTTTACTTCTTCCCGCAAATCCTTATTTGTGGCGCTGATGATCCTTACATCCACCTTTACAGTCTTCTCACTTCCCACCGGCTCAAAGGTTCCCTCCTGAAGCACCCGAAGCAGCTTAACCTGGACCATCTTTGGCAGTTCACCGATTTCGTCCAAGAAAAGGGTGCCCCCGTGGGCCAGTTCAAAACGCCCCTTCTTGTCGCGGATCGCCCCTGTGAATGCCCCCTTTACGTGCCCGAACAGCTCACTTTCCAGCAAGCCCTCAGGAAGCGCCGCACAGTTGACGGGCACAAAGAGCTTGTTGGCCCGCGGGCTCTCATTGTGTATGGCAGCTGCCACCAATTCCTTGCCCGTCCCGCTCTCTCCTTGAAGCAGGACCGGAACATCAACCCCTGCAACATCTTTAATGGTCTCAAAGAGCTCCAGCATGGAGTCGTGTCGGCCAATGATGCCTCGAAACCCCCGCTCACTCTTTACCACCCTGCGCCGCAATTGCACCAGCTCGGTAATGTCTTGCAGCACCACTACCGCATACGTTCCATCATCATGGTCAAAGGGAGCAGCATTGACCAGCAAGACAAATTCTTTGACTTCTCCATCGGTCCGTATCTCAACCCTGGCCTTGGCCCTTTCAATGCGTCTCCCCTCTATAGCGTCGAGTGCAGTCCTCCTGATCTCACATTGCCTGCAGCGCCTTGAATAACCGCATCCCTTCTTGCTTATATCAGCATTTATACACCTCAGGGCTTCTCCTAGCCTCTTGGAGGTAATGGTATCTTGGCCTAACCGAAAGATAAGTCGAGTTGCCTCATTTGCTGCATATATGCGCCTGTCCCGGTCCACTATTAGGACTCCACAGGGGATGGCCTTGAGAAGTGAATAAAGGAAACCTTGTTTCCTTAAAAGTTGAGAGAGCTGTTCCATACTGAAGAAATATATTGAGTTTAAATAGTTTTGTGGGGAGAAAGTTGTTGAAATGAAATATTACCCCAAAGAGTTCAGTAATTGCCAGAAAAAACAAAAAATCCCTGCCCGCCCTCAATAGGCCGGCGGACAGGGATTCCTTAGGGGTTTCCAGGTTTCTAACTCACAACGGGCTTACTTAGTTGTCGGAAGAACTTCTGGTGGTTTCTTGGTGTTACCCGTAGCATTGGGATAGTCAGGGGCTTTATAGGCCTTTCTATTGTGCTTAAGTAGATCGCGGGCCAGTTCCATGAAGTCATTGTATCTCTCTTTGCATTCATAGAAGCCGTGCCACCAAGCATAGTCAGGGGCCATCATGGCAACCCCCATCCGGGCCCTTCTACCTTCATGGTGCCACAAGTAGTAATAGTCAAGCTCTGGTCTCTCATCAAAGAATTTGCTCTTGTCAAGCAGCCCCTTGGCATAGAGCTCATTCAAGACCTTCTTTGCAGGCTTGAAATAAACCTCGTTATATTCCTTCACCACCTGATCCAACCGGTTGTAGTAATTTTCCACCCACAGTTTGCTATGGCACTGCATGCAAATGGTCGCCATCTTCTCCCGCTCTTTGCGCCAGTCAGTCTTTGCAGGGAATGGTTTGAAGTCCTGGGGCCGAACCGTTAGGGGTGCCTGGAGCTCCCAAGACAGGCGCTCTGTCACATCATGTGATGTCAATACCCCTCCAGCTCCAGACATGTGACAGGAGGCACACGTTGGCGCCCTGTAATCCACTCCAGGGGTCCATGTGCCAGGGGCTGCATCCCAGTTGTAATCATCTCCATGAGCTGTATAAATGTCGCCGTGCTTGGATTCCATATAGATCTCTATTTGGGGGTGGTCAGGGCCGAGGTGGCACTGGCCGCAGGCTTCAGGTTTTCGGGCCTCCATCACGGAGAACCTGTGGCGGGTATGGCAGCTGGTGCACGAGCCCTTGCTTCCATCCAGATTTATCCTCCCCACGCCCACACTGGGCCAAGTGGCTGGATCCAGTTTGCCATCTTTCATCTTCAGGATGGTGCCATGGCAGTGGAAGCACCCTGTAGTGCGTTCAGCATCGCTGTTCATGCCCTTGTTAAGCCATGGGTCAATCTTCCAGATTATCTCCAAGGTATTGGCATGCTTGCTCAAGCTATACTGCTTGGCCTCGTCCGGATGGCAACGGGAGCAATCCTTGGGTGTTACAACGGCAGAGATAGGAACCTTGTACTCCTTTGCGCCGTACTTCTGGTCTGCCCTTTCATATTGCTTGTAATGCTCCTGGCTTACGTCAGGATCAAAGGCCTCTGCCTTGTGGCAATCCAAGCAGGTAATATTGGCCGATGCATGCCTGCTGTGAGCCCAATCAACAAATATTCCCGGGTTTTCCACTTTGTGGCATTCAATGCAGGCAACGGCCTCCTTTGGCATGCTGCGCTCAATGCGGAATTCCTTTGCTTTGGGCTGGTTGGGCGCAGTCTGGGCCACAACCATTTCACCCCAAAACCCCCATAAGCCCAAAACCAATCCGGCCAGGATCAACAGCTTCTTCATGGCCTACCCCCTTTCTCAAGATCCTATAGATTTACAAACCCAATCCTCGGTATGTATCCCTGAACTGCTTATAAAAATAATATTCTCTTGCCACGTGGACTAGATTTTTGTGGCAGTCAACGCATCGTTTTTCATAACCAGGCCTGGCATAAAGGACATCGCGGTGGGCCAACATCGCACCCCTCTTGTCCGGAATGTAAAGGATATTTCTGTGGCACTTCTGGCACTGTTCATTTTTGAAGGATGCATAAGCCTTTTGCCGGTTCTTCTCCCTGTCATAGGGCTTTCCCAAAAAATGGATCACTATATCTTTGATGCCATGGGCAGTTTTGGAATAGAAAAAATTAAATGTGTCCTGTGGGGCGGGGAGGTGGCAGTCCATACAATCGGCCACAAAGCCCTGCCCATTGTTCACATGGGTGGAAGTCTTCCATGTGTTATAGGCAAACCGTATTTCATGGCATGAGGCGCAGAACTCCGGCGTAGAAGTTCTAACCATGGTGTAATAGGAGATACTGAACAGAGGAAACCCGAGGATAATCCCTATAATAATGAACATTAGCGGTTTTAAAACGCGTTTCCCGGCACGTCCGGCCTTTTGCGAACTGTCTTTTTTGCCCATGGCCCCTCCTGAGGCAATGAAGGGTGAAGGTGTGCAGGAAGGCTCCAAGTTGGATGGATACTAACCCATGAATGCCCCGGAGTCAAGAAACTAATCTTTAAAAAGAGAGGGGAATTGTATTTTTTCGGGCCACAATGTGGCAGACAAGATTATGTATGATCGCACTCTTCCCTGTGTTCATAGGGGCAATTACAGCAAGGGGGCGCCTCGGGCCCACCGGCACAGCATGTTGATGCCTTGCCGGTGAGCCTTTTGTATCCCCACCTTGCTGTAAGAAGAAAGCACAGGGCCACAATAGCCCAAACTATCAAGCTTTGAACCATAAATTAGTCAAGCCTCTCGCCGCATTCCATGCAGAACTTGGCCGTCTCAGGGTTTTCCACACCGCAATGAGTGCAGCAGCAAGGATGCTCATGGAGCTCCTCTTTTTCTGGGGCTGGGGGTTTGCCCAGCTTCTTCTCTTCATAGTCCTGGATGGCTTTTGCCAAGGCCTCCGCCCCCAGGTTTGAGCAGTGCATCTTCTCTTTGGGAAGACCTCCAAGCTCTTCTGCCACGGCCTTTTTTGAGAGGCTTTTGGCCTCCTCCAAGGTCATCCCCTTTGCCATTTCGCTCACCTTGCTTGACACTGCTATAGCAGCAACGCACCCAAAGGTCTTGTACTTTATGTCTTCTATCTTCCCGTCCTTGACCTTGATATAAAAGGTCATCATGTCGCCGCAGACGGGATTGCCAACTTCGCCAATTCCATCGGCATCTTCTATTACGCCCACATTCTTGGGGCTTGAGAAGTGCTCCATTACCTTGTCAGAATACATGGTTACTTCCTCCTAAGCTCGCCTGCCCCTTTTTAGGAACATCGAGAAGGCAAAAACGCCTCCTCTCCCTGAGCATGCATTATGTCTTTTACAAGTGCTGAGAGGGTTACAGAGTTCAGTTTTTCGTATACCGCCTCTGTAGCCTCTTCCCAGACCCGCCTGGTGGCACAACTCTTTGTCCTCTCACATCTGCCCGGATCCCTCAGACACTTGGAAAACTCAACCCCGCCTTCCAGTATCTCCACTATCTCGCCTATGGTTATCTCATCCGGGCTTTTAGTAAGGGAATATCCACCCTTGGGCCCCCGGGTACTCTTGATGAGCCCCGCCTTTTTGAGCGGTATGATCAACTGCTCCAAATATTTTACTGAGATATCCTGACGCCTTGATATCTCACCCACTGAGACCGGACCTTTTTTATAATGATTCGCCAATTCAGCCATGAGCCTCGTGCCATACCTGCTCTTGGTGGATAATTTCATGGACCACTTCCTCCCTAGTTAGCTGTTTCACGCGGCCTCTTGCTTCCATAGGGGAGACATGGCCCTCAGCCTTTCCACCACATGGGGTAGTTTTTCCAGCACATAGTCCACATCTTCCATGCTGTTTGACCGCCCCAGGGTAAATACCACTGAGCCTTGGGCAATGTCAGGCGGAACCCCTATGGCCACAAGAACCGGTGATGTTTTCAAGGCCTTGGAGGCGCATGCGGACCCGGTGTTGGCATAAATACCTTGGCTGCTGAGCATGTAGATCAACGCCTCGCCCTCGATGGCCTCCACACAGAAACTTGCATGAGCCGGCAATCTTTTCTCTGGATGACCTGTTATCCTCGTCCGTTCAATCCTCTCCAATACACCATAAATCAACCTATCCCTCAAGGCCTTAACTTTATTGCTCCACTCCTCCACATCCTGTTTGGCCAGCTCCGCCGCCTTGCCCAATCCCACAATGCCAGGGACGTTTTCAGTGCCGGCCCGCCTGCCGCTCTCTTGAATGCCCCCGTGGATCAAGGGCATTATTCTGGTGCCTTTTCGAAAATAGAGGGCCCCTGTCCCCTTTGGGGCGCCGAGGGGGATTCCAGAAATGCTCAACAGATCAACCCCCAGCTCATTCACATCCACCGGGATGTTACCAACAGTAGCAACAGCGTCTGTATGAAAAAAAACTCCTTTGGATTTACATACCTCAGCGATCTCCTGGATAGGCTGGATCGTTCCTATCTCATTGTTGGCATGCATGATTGAAACCAGCACCGTCTCCTGGCGGATCAGCTCTTCAACGCGCCTTGGGTTTACAAATCCGAATTCATCCACCTGAAGAAAGGTCACCTCATAGTCCAGCCTCTCGAAAAACCTGGCTGAATTGAGCACGGAATGATGCTCAATGGCCGAAATAATAATATGGTTGCCCTTTTTCCTGTGGGCAAAGGGAATGCCCTTCACAGCCAGGTTATTGGCCTCAGCCCCAGACGAGGTAAACACGATCTCTTCAGGGCTTGCGCCTATGAGGTCAGCCACCTTGGCCCTCTGCTCATCCAAAACCTTTTTGACCTCCAGCCCGGGCTTGTACATGGTGGATGGGTTGGCATAATACTTGTCAAAGTAAGGCAGCATCGCCTCAAGCACTTCCTTCCTCACTGGCGTGGCTGCCGCGTTATCCAGATAAACTTCTCGTTCCATCTCCGGCCCCTATTTCCTTTTCCTGATGTAGAGCTTGTAGCAATCCTCATCCTCTTCAATTCCTAGAAACTCCTGGCCACACTTTTCACACCAAGAAGGGATATCTTCAAGTGCCCCGTCATAATCAGTGAGGATTTCCAAGACCTGGCCCTCCTTAAGGCATGCAAGCTTCTCTCCTGGCTCCAAGAGATGGAGAGGACACATCCTACAGACTAGATCCAGCTTGTCATCTGCCTTTATCTTTTCCACAAATTTCATGTTGAGCCTCCTTTTGCCTGTGTCTCCGGTTCTCAAATCTATATTACTTTGCTAGACTATAACCATGCAAAACAGTTTCGTCAAGAAAAACTCTTTTAAAATTTTTTTGATTTAAAATTAGAAATCAGATAAGAACAGGTTATCTTTCGAAAATAAGGCCCCCGTCCACCATGGCTGCCATAACGTTACAACTCTACGGCTCGCTTAAGGATATCGCCCACCTGAAAGCACAGGCTGCCCTTTCTTCTGTGGAGATTTCAGGACCCATTGGCCTTGGTTCGCTTCTGACCAAGTTGAATATCCCAGAGGATTTGGTTCAGGTGGTTATGCAAAACCACAGGGCTGTGCCGCTCAACACCATCATTAACCCTGGCGACAGAGTGGCCCTTTTTCCAAAGGAATACCCCTTCTTCCCCGACTGGCTTCATCTGAGGAAAAGCCATTAAATTCCGTGCCCCCATTAGATGGGAGGAGCGATTGTCACCACCACACGCATATCCGTCTTGGCACGGACCCCATGGGGCTCACTGATGTCCGATATGAGCACATCGCCCTGCTTTGCAGGCATGGTTCCATCTTTTGCCAAAAACTCGCCCTCTCCCTCAAAGACCATGATGCTCACCTGACCTTCCAGCTCGTGGGAATGAATGGGCAGCTCCTGGCCCGCCTTGAAATTGAAATTCAGTATCTTGAAATAAGGCGAGTCATGCACCAAGAAGCGCTTCATGTGGAGTTCATTGAAATCGTTTTCCTCATACAAATTGACTTTTTTCATGGTGAGCCCCCTTTCATGCGGCTGCTCTGTGAAGTATCTCCCCTCTTGTTCCTATCACCACCTGCTCTATGGGGATCTCAACACCTGCCTCTTCCATGGCCTTCTTGAGGATCATTGGCAAACCAGAACAACAAGGCACCTCCATCACCACAGACGTGACACTCTTTATCCCTGCGGTCTTAAATATCTCCGTAAACTTCTTTATGTACGAAGCAACATCATCGAACTTAGGGCAGCCCACCATCACCACCTTTCCTTTAAGGAAATCCTCGTGAAACGCAGGATAGGCCACTGGCACACAGTCGGCCGCTACAAGGAGGTCCGCCTCTTTGAGAAATGGGGCTGAAGGCGGAACCAGGTGGATCTGAACCGGCCAATGGGAAAGGGCTGAAGTAATTTCCCTTTGCTCCCTCGGCACATTTGCCGCCTCACAACTTGATGCTGGCTGGAAGGTCTGTAGCCTAGCCGAGGGGCACCCTGGAGCTTGGGCCGCTTCCAAGACCTGCTCTGCCTTTTCCTTTTCTTTCAGGAATTCCTCCACGGCCTCCTCGTCAAAGTCCTCAGCCTCCCTTTCAACGATTTTCAGCGCGCCGGTTGGGCATTCTCCCAAACAGGCCCCCAGGCCATCGCAGTACCTCTCTGCCACCAGTCTGGCCTTG
>JAMOVZ010000010.1 GCA_027061865.1 Desulfobacterales bacterium | reverse complement strand
ATGTCTCCAGAGCAGATCATGGGCCACACCATAGATCCCAGGTCAGACATATTCTCTCTTGGTGTGCTATTGTATCAGCTGCTCACAGGGAGGCTCCCATTTGAAGGGCAGAATCTCAATAGTTTGCTGCTCCAGATCACACAAGGCCCCCATATACCGGTCAGAGAACACAACCCCAGCCTTCCGCGGGCCTGTGATCAGATAATAAACAAGGCCTTGGCCAAAAACCCTAACAAGCGGTTTGGCTCGGCTGCGGAAATGGCCAAGTACCTAAAGATATTGGCTGTAAAGGTTAGAGAATTTCAGGGAAAGGAAACTATTGACAAACCCTCAGCTTAAAGGCAAAAGCAAAGAATTGCCGCCGGTCAAACATCTTGGCTTTATCCTGAGTGATAAAGGAGCCCTATAAATTTTGCTAATAAAAGCCTCTGGCATAACCGATGTAGGACTTAAGAGGGAGACCAATGAGGATGCCTTCTCCATAGACGATGAACTGCACCTGTATGTGGTGGCAGATGGAATGGGGGGGCATCAGGCAGGAGAAGTGGCAAGCCGCATAGCCGTGGACCTGATCAATTCGGCCTTTAAGAAATGGCTGACCACTTCAGCGCCGGAAGAAGAGTTGTTTGGTCTTCCGGATGAGTCCCTGTCGCCAGAGGGCAATTATTTGGCCTCGAGCATCCGGCTTGCCAATCGTGTTATACACGAGTTGGCCACCATGGGCGACAAGCGGCAGGGGATGGGCACAACAGTTGCGGCCCTCCTGATCATGCCCTCAAAGGTGATTGCTGCCAATGTGGGCGACAGCCGCATCTACTTGATCAGAGAGGGCACCATAGAGAGGTTGTCCAGGGATCATACCATAGTAGCAGAGCAGATAGAGATGGGCATAATGACAGTTGAAGAGGCAAATGCCTCGTCTCTGAAACACATCTTGACAAGGAATTTGGGCTCGGCCGAAGATGTCTTACCAGAGGTGTTTGAACTTGAGCCTGCTAACCGGGATAGATTTGTGCTATGCACCGACGGCCTCACAGACCTAGTCACTGACGAAGAGATCCTGGATCTCACCCTGAAGGCCGATGAACCTGAAAGTCTGTGCAGGAACTTTGTGGACTTGGCCCTCGAACGCGGGGCCCATGACAATACTACTGTGGTCTCTGTTTTCGTGACTAAAGAAAACAAGAAGGACGGCTCCCTGAGGCGATCAGCCATGGCCCTTGCAGACATCTGGAACGGTGTTCAAAGGGTCTTTAAGAAGCTAAAGCCCTGAGCCCAAAAGGCGCCTTTATCACGGGGGAATTAGTTATGGCCAAGCTTGTCCTGATGTTCAACAAACAAGTATTGAAGGAATATCCTTTCGATAAGGAGTCCATAACGATCGGCCGAAAGCAGGACAATGACATCTGCATAGATAATCTGGCAGTTTCCGGGTATCATGCCAGGATTGACAAAACAGGCTACCAATACATACTGACCGATCTCCAGAGCACGAACGGCACATTTGTAAACGACAAAAAGATCTCATCTCACAGGCTCCGCCACGGCGACAACATCATCATCGGCAAGCATGTGCTCCTCTTTGTGGCCTCAGAGAAAGAGAGGCAAGAGGCTGAAAAGGAAAAAGAGCCCGAATTTAACAAGACCATGATGTTGGACACCGAAAAGCAGAGGGAGCTGCTGGCAAAGCAAGAGGCCCCTGTCCCAACCCCCAAGAAGCCTAACAAGATTGGCGTGCTGAGTTTTATTGACGGCTCAAAGCTTGGGGAGGTGGAACTTACCAAGAAGCTCACCCGGATCGGGAAATCAGACAATGTGGAGATAAAGCTTAAAGGCCTTTTCATGGGGTCTACAGCCGCCACAATAAGCCGCAGGCCTTCAGGCTACACCATAACCTTTACAGGAGGGCTTTCAAAACTGAAGGTCAATGGGGAAGTGGTTAAGGGAAGTGTTCCGCTCAAGGACTTTGACACCATTGAGCTGGGCTCGTATAAATTCCAATTCTACCAAAAAGACTCTAACCGCTAAACTATTGGTCCCCTTTTCTCATCTTCTTGATCTTGTCCAAGCCCTCTTCTATTTGATCTAGGGTGAATTTCTTGTGGCATTTACAGCACTCGTAAAGTTCCTCGATAATCTTATCGTAGATGAGGTCATCTGAGAAGTTTACCCGGTGAAATCGCAGTGAAAATGTGTAAACCCGTTTGAATTCCCGATTTGAGCAGGAATCACACTCAAAAAAGTCGCGGATCTCTTCCATCCCTCACTCGCCTCTTCTAATCAAAGAATTTTCTCGACCTGTCCGGCTCTCCTCAATAAAAAGTGAATCGCACCTTAAATGCTGGGACCAGAGATTACTCTTTCCCAGAAATTTTTACAATTCTTTTTTGAGCAAATCCGGCATCGAAAGGACTCGGGCCTTGGGAAGGGAACGAC
This sequence comes from Desulfobacterales bacterium, assembly GCA_027061865.1. GTDB lineage: Bacteria > Desulfobacterota > DSM-4660 > Desulfatiglandales > Desulfatiglandaceae > JALVMN01. The sequence goes on along the minus strand of JAMOVZ010000010.1, from coordinate 1,879 downwards.
CGGGGCAGGACAAAAGAAAGCTCAATTCCATCGCCACATTACTCAAAAAAATGGAGCCACCGTGCGGGATCGAACCGCAGACATCCTCATTACGAGTGAGGTGCTCTACCAGCTGAGCTACGGTGGCTCTGTTTTTTTATATTATAACCCTCGCAAAAAACTGTCTAGATTTTTTAGCTGATTTTGGCCTCAAATCAGGTTAGGCTATACCCTAACTTTATTCTATGAAATCAACTTGAAGAGGAGTCAATCAATGGACATTCAGCCCAAAGACCGTATCATCTTCCCATTAGATCTGCCCGGTGCAAAAGAGGCATTAAGACTTGCGAAGGGCCTCTCGGATCACGTGGGGCTATTCAAGATCGGCTTGGAGCTCTTTACTAGTGAAGGGCCTCAAATCGTTAAACAGATCCAGGCCGTAGGCCCTGCTGGGATTTTCCTGGACCTCAAGCTCCACGACATCCCTGCCACGGTCACAAGGGCCTTGAGGGCCGCCTCGCGCTTAGGGGTTGACTTTGTCACCATCCATGCTGATGCAGGCCCAGAGGCCATTAGGGGCGCAGCAGAGGTTGCAGCCGGGACCGGGACAAGAATATTGGCTGTCACTGTGCTTACCAGCCTTGACAAGGATACCCTGATCCAGTTGGGTTATCAGCCTGACCTTGCCGAGGACATGGGCAAGGTGGTGTTAAGAAAGGCGGCCATGGCAAGGGAGGCGGGCGCCCATGGAATCGTCTGCTCCGGCCGGGAGCTTGAGACCATACGGGCCAACCTTGACCCAGAACTAATAACCATAGTGCCTGGCATAAGGCCCGCCTGGGGCTCGGTAAGCAGCGATGACCAAAAAAGGATAGCCACCCCCAGAGATGCAATCCGGGCAGGGGCAGACTACCTGGTGATCGGCAGACCTATCCGGGATGCCGCAGACCCCGTAGAGGCTGCCGAAATGATAGCCCAAGAGATCTCTGAGGGCTTATAAGCATCCTCTCTTGTGTCCCTTTTCAAGCTATAAACCGCAAGTAATTGTTTGACAGCAAGTTCCCTTTGGGTGAAAATTTCAGTCCTGATTATTTTGGGTTTCAGGAACCGCAAAGAGGTCATCCATTGCCGAAAAATATTAAATTAAAGATCCAGGCCTTGGCCAAGATTATGGCCTATATTTTAGGACACAGGCCCGATGAGTTCGGCCTGGTCCCTGACAGCCAGGGCTTTGTCATGATCAAGGAGCTCGTCCAGGTGCTCCACGAGGAAGAAGGGTGGCGCCATGTCCGGAACTCCCACATCAATGAAGTCCTACTGAGCCCTGAAAGGCGCCTATTTGATTGGGAAGAAAACCGCATAAGGGCAGTTGATCGAAAGTGGTTCATTGCCCCTCTCCCCAGCGCTCCTCTTGAGACCAAGATATATCATACTGCCATAAGAAGAAAAGCGCACAGGCATGTAATGGAACATGGCCTACAGGCGGCAAAAGACAAATTTGTAATCCTGAGCCCTGAACAGGATATGGCATTGAGGATAGGCAAGAGAAGAGACCCTAAGCCGGTATTGTTACAAGTTATGGTTCACAAGGCCTTTGAGAGGGGTATGGACTCGTGGGCGTTAGGCTCGCTTCTTCTAAGCCGTCACATCGGGCCTCAATTCCTCATGGGCCCACCTGTGGAGGAGGATGATCAAAGGAGCAAAAGGAGGTCTGAAGAACGTCCATCTCAGTTCCACCAGGCCATGGAGGCAGGCACATTCCTCCTTGACATGGAAAAGATCTATCCTGGTGCCAAAGGCAAGAAACGGATAAAAGGGAGAAAGCCAAAAGGATGGAAAGAAGAAGTAAGGAGAATGAGGAGAAGGGGCAAGTAGAGTGCAGGTCCGTATGGTCCAGGTG
>JAMOVZ010000009.1 GCA_027061865.1 Desulfobacterales bacterium | reverse complement strand
GGCCACCTAAGAACCGCCGAAGAGATGGCATTTGAAATGGATCTCGATCGGGTACTGGTGATCCCTGCCGGCCTTCCCCCTCACAAGACCCGCGAGCCCTTGAGCCCTTTCCCTCACCGCCTGGAGATGGCCCGCCTTGCCTGCAAACCTTCTTCCGTGCTGGAGGTCTCAGATATGGAGGGCAAAAGGGAGGGGCCTTCTTATTCCATTGAGACCCTCCAAGAACTTGGGAGGGTGTTTGGGCCTCAGGCGGAATTGTTCTTCATCCTAGGCACGGACGCCTTTGAGGAGATACACACCTGGAAGGATTACAATGATCTCTTTTCGCTTTCCAATTTCGTGGTGGTGCAAAGACCGGGATTTGACCTGCAAGCCATGGGCTCCATTCTTTCCCGTCTTGGTGTAGAATATAAAGAAGGCAATCAGGGAGGAATGTATACCCTTTCCACCGGAAAGGCCGTGTTTCTCAGGCAGGCAACCTTTATGGATATTTCTTCAACCAGGATCAGGGCCCTTGTGAAAGAGGGCCGCTCCATAAGGTTCCTTGTACCTGATACTGTACTTAATTACATTGAACAGACGAGGCTTTACCGTGACCATGGAAGCGCTTAAAAAAGCCAAGCTGTCCCTGAAATTAATCCTCGAGCGGAAGGCATTAGATCCCATCCTCTTTGAGGTTGGGGAGCTTACATCCATTGCAGACTATTTTCTGATCACCAGTGGGAGCTCCAGCAGGCAGACCCAGGCCATTGCAAGGCATGTGCTCCGGAAGATGAAGGAGGCAGGATTCAAGGTGTTCGGTGTGGAGGGCCAGGAAGAGGGCCATTGGATCCTTTTAGACTATGGGGACCTTGTAATCCACATCTTTTACGAACCTTACCGCGAATTTTATGACCTGGAGGGCCTGTGGCTTGAAGCCCCCAGGGTGGATTTGGAAAAGAAGTAATCCATGACTCTTGAAATATCCAAAAAAGCGCTAATCGTCTTCTTGGCATGCATTCTTTTATTGCTGCCTTGCCTTAGGACCGCACATGGCGGAGGGCTTTCCATAAAAAAGGAAACAGAGCTTGGGGAAAAATTCCTTGCCCAGATAAAGGCCAGGTTCCAATTCTTGGAGGACGACTTCGCCAAAAAATACTTAAATGATCTGGGCTCTTATCTGGCTGGAAGTTTGGAGACAAAGCCTTTTCCGCTCAGGTTTTATATCCTTAAAGAAAATGAGCTTAACGCGTTTGCGGGTCCAGGTGGGCACATCTTCTTTTTCTCAGGACTCATCGAGGCCTTTGACGACCTGGATCAGCTGGGAGCTGTGCTCTGTCACGAAATGGGGCATATCTCAGCCAGGCACCTTTCCGAAAGGATAGAGCAGGCCAAGAGGATCGGGCTTGCCACCCTTGCAGGGATCCTGGCAGGCATCCTCATAGGGGGAGAGGGGGCAAAGGCACTCATTACCGGTTCGGTGGCCGCTGGCATCCAGGCTCAGCTCCACTATAGCAGGGAAGATGAGCGCCAGGCCGATCAATTAGGCTTTAAATACATGACGGCCTCATGCCTCAGGCCTGATGCCATGATAGAAGTGCTGAAAAAATTCCACACACACCAGTGGACATCACCTGGAAAGGCTCCCTCCTACTTGCTCACCCACCCAACCGGGCCAGAGAGGATGGCTAATCTTGACAGCATGCTTAAGACCTATAGGCCATGCCCTAAGTTGCCTAAAGAGGTAGAAAGGTTCAGGCAGGAGTTTCCATTTTTCAAGGCCGCTGTAAGGGCGGAATGCGCTCCAACAGGGCTTGCAGAGGCCAAATTCAAACAGGACCTGTCAGCCAGCCCCCTAAAGGCTGCCGCCCACTTTGGACTTGGTATTGTATATACCAACAAAGGGATGTTTGCCCAGGCCTTGGAACACCTAAATAAGGCCCTCCACCTGAGGCCCCATTACGCCCCAATAATGAAGCAGATCGCAGAGACCCACCTGCTTGCGGGCAATTACGAGGAGGCAAGGAGGGTACTGGAAGATGCTGCCCAAATCGATCCTGAAGACCACGAAATTCAATACCTGCTTGCCAAGGCTTATCAAAATCTGGGCCGGCACCGTGATGCCATAATGCTCTTTGAGCGCCTCAGGGCCAAAGGAAGCAAGAAAGAAAGGCTTCTGTATCACCTCGGCATCTCGTATGGAAGGCTTGGCCAAATCGCCAAGGCCCATTACTGCTTTGGGCTTTTTTTCAGGAAGCAGGGAAAGAAGGCCAAGGCCAAATTTCACTTTCACAAGGCGCTGGAACACGCCTCTTCAGACCCTGAATTGCGAAGCAAAATTCTGAAGCTCCTGCAAGGGGGAAACAAGGATTAGGAAGGGATAAACTCCTCCCTAACCGGCGAGAAGACTTCTATCACCAGGGAATCTTCCAGGATTTGTGCAGAGTGCTCCACATCTGCTCCAATACACCAGGCATCGCCCGCCTCTGCCATAAATGATTCCTCACCCACATTGAGCATCAGTTTGCCGAAAACTACGTACCCCGTCTGCTCATGAAGATGCTTGTGGCTGGGAACCTCGGCGCCTTTTTTCATCTTGAACTCGGCCATCAGCGTCCTGGCTCCCCATACCAGGGTCTTCTGCAGTGCCCCCTCCACGGGCGACTTGTATCCCTTCTCATCCTTCTTATAAAACATCTCATCCCTCCATCACTTTCCTCAGACATAATTACCCATTTTCGGTCACACCACTTTTGGGTAATCAAGCTTGTTCTCCCAATCTCTTGAAGCAAGAGTGAAGCTTTTTTATCTCTAAATTTTGACTAGTTACCAAACTTATTACCCATATGTGGTTTCACCACAAATGGGTAAAGCTCCTAGGATTAAGGCCTTGAGGGTTATGCCAACCTCATTGCATGAGTAATTTTAATATGACCTTGTCGGGAGGGGGGAATTTGTATAAACTCAGCTCCCCCGGATCAGCCCAGCGGAATTCTTGTTTCTCATTGGCCTTGGGGATGCCGCTCAGCACCTTACATTCAAACGCATGAAGGGTGACGACTCTATCGTTATACTCATGGGTTGTGGTGGTAATTTTTTTTAAAACTTGGATATTCAAACCAAGTTCCTCGTGGATTTCCCTTATCAGGCACTCTTCAAGGGTCTCCCCCTCGTTTCTCTTTCCCCCTGGGAATTCCCAATATCCCTCCAGGTGCTTGCCTTTCGGCCGCTTTGATATGAGAATTTTTTTGCGGTTACGGATGATCGCCGCCGTTACATCTAGCCTTGGTTTATCCGCCACCTTGAACCACCTTCAACCTGACCCTTAGATACCCCTCTCCCGCCTCTTCGTTATCAGGCCAAAAGTCAAGCACACGTTTGTACGAGGCCATGGCATCCTTATAAAGGCCATTTTTTTCCTGCAGTTTTGCCAGCGACAGCCACAGCTTTGGATTTTTGGGCTCTTTTTTAAGGATTTCCTTCATAACTGAAATGGCCTCTTTTTCTCTTCCCAGCTGGAGGTAGGCAAAAAGCAGGTATTCCTTCAGGGCCACTTCCTTGGGATTGGCCTTTATTGCTTTCTGAAAGATGTTAACCATCTTTCCATAATCCTTGGCCTCTTTCAGGCAGTTGAAAACATAGGTATTAAGATCCAGATTCCCAGGGTCAAAGGAGAGGCACTTGAGGGCTTGGTTGTATGCCTTTTCTTTTGCACCGAGCCCCTTATAAACATCAAAAAGAAGAAGGTGGGCGTCTTTGTCTTTTGGCTTTGCCCTCAGGTAGCGCTCCAATAGCGAGCGGGCCTTCTTTAGATTTCCTTCTTCATATTCGAGGGCTGCGAGGTTAAAGAGCACCACCCAATTTTTAGGGTTGAGTTTTAGGATCTTTTGGTAGGCGACCTTGAGTTCTTTCTTGTCCCCAAGCTTTTCAGCCACATCCACCATAAGGAGAAGGGCTTCCATTGACACCCGTTTTGCCAATATCTTCTTTAAGTGGGCCTTGGCTTCCTTGTATCTCTTGCGTTCAATTAAACGAAGCGCCAGCTTTAAACGCCCCTCGAGGTCTTCCCCCCTAAGGGCGATAGCCTTTTCCAAGTACTGGTCGGCCTTTTGCCGCTTGCCCATCTTCTCGTAAAGTATGGCTATGCTTTCATAAATCCCAGGGTCTGTTGGGGCAAGCTTTAGGGCCTTCAAGTAATAGGACAGGGCAATTTTATAGTTCTTGAGTTTAGAGTAAAGATAGCCAAGGTGCTGGTAGAGGTCCAGCCGTTCCTTTTTTGGGGTCTTGGAGAGGATGACCTGGTAGTGTTTCACCGCCTCAGAGATTCTGCCTGCCTTCTCAAGGGCCT
>JAMOVZ010000008.1 GCA_027061865.1 Desulfobacterales bacterium | reverse complement strand
TTGCCTTCACTATACCTCTTAATCAAACAAGAAGGGCTCAGGGGGCAGCCTTCAAGATCAGCGGCCCATGAGACGGCGGTTTAGCGACTGCATTTTTACGCAACAGGATAAGCCTTCTCAGGGCGCTCCTCCACAAGGCGCACCTTAGTGGCGCCTTCGTCCAGCTGAACGATTTTGGTGCGGGTGACCACGCGTTCTGGAAGATTGATTATCCTCCCTTTGCGCCTGATAACCGTTGGAGCGATGCGGGTCTTGTAAGTGATCTTGACGCCATAAACCCGGCGTCCGAAGCGAGTAGTGTAATTCCCAGGACCTTCTACTTTAATATCAAAAGCGTCTCCCGGAAAATACACCCTCTTCACCCTGAGGCGGGGGTATGTTCTTCCGCCCTTGTAGCTGTGCGGGCTTTCGTAAACAAGCCACATCACCTTGCCGCTGCGATAACGGGCCTCTGTTGGCACATAGGTGTCGGCTTTCTCTTCTTCCTCGAGAAGCCGCTGCAGGTGCTCTTCCACTGTCTCTTCTTGGACCAGTTCGTCCTCACTCCAGACTTCGTAAACGATATCCCAGCCATTCACCGCTGCGATGATGTTCGCCAGTTCCACACTGCGCTCATTCTCTTTGTGAGCGATTTCCCGGATCTTGTCAATGTTCTCACCTAAGCGTCTCTCAATCTCCCGCGAGTATGTGAGGGTTACAAGAAAATCTGCGTATTTTTTGAGTTCAGTGAGTTCCAGGGGCTCGTCCACGAAGAGCATAGCCTTGCGAAGGAGGCAGAACTCCCGCCGCAGTACACCTAGCTCCTGCTGGATTTCCTTAATGATCTGAAGCGGCTTGGCCCCCTCGATTTCCTTTATGAGGACGTCGTCGAGCTCGTCGAGTTTCTTCTTGATTTCTTCGGCCGTATCGGCGCGCCAAGGATTGTACTCCTTGCCCCACCCTTTGTAATGGGCTAAGTAGTTGGCCAAGCGCACCGTGGCCACGTTTTCTTCCCGGGCCACGTCGCGGAGTTTTTCCACACGGGGGCCGAACTTCTTCTGCCAGAAGGGGCTGTAAGTGAGCGTGCAGAGGTAGTCCGAGCGCTTCTTGAGGTCTGTTAACTGCTCCGGGCTTTCCACTGCCAACATCTCGTCCCGAATGAGGCAGTTGATCCGCCGAATGTCTTCGGCATTATTGACTGGTCCGTAGATCCAGGCCATTGTTTTTCCTCCTTTTTAGGGTTGTTATTCCACCGGCTTTGAGCGCCACTTTCTCCAGCCGAAGGCAAGCTTGCCACCTACGGTTGATAAGATAAGCAGTCTATTGCTTTTAATAGGGGCTGACGACAATGTTCCAGCCATTGTCGGAAAACCAGCGTGCCGCTTTCCCCTGGAAATTATCGCCGCTGTTTAGAATCAGTTGGAATACCTTGTCGGCACTCCCGTGGCCTTGTATCCATGTTTGTGGAACGTAATATTTTGTAAATAAGTTGCCTGTTTAGCAGGTTTTTAACACGGTAAAGGGATGAAGTCAAATGGGCTAACATTTTTTTATGCTTAAGAAAATGGGATGCTTGGGTTTGTGGGGTTTTTTAAGATACCCGGGTGAAATCCACCTCTTTCAATCAGAGAAGTTGACTTGGACATAAAAGGGGGCTAAAGGGTGTTGAGGTTGACGTATGAAGAAGTGGGGTAGAGTGCTTTTTGAGGCATCATGATAGGGGCCATAGCAGGTGACATAATAGGGTCGGTTTACGAGCACACCCCTATTAAAACAAAAGATTTCCCTCTCTTTCATCCCCTTTGCCGCTTTACTGACGACACTGTGCTGACCATTGCAGTGGCAAAGGCCATAAAGGAGCGGCGGGATTATCAAGAGAGCATCCGCCAACTTGGGCGAAAATATCCCAATGCAGGCTATGGAGCAGCCTTTTTTGAATGGCTCTTCACGCCAAATCCCAGGCCTTATAACAGTTGGGGCAATGGGGCCGCCATGAGGGTGAGCCCAGTGGGGTTCGCCTTTGATACGGTTGAGACAGTCCTCCTTGAAGCCAAGAGGACAGCAGAGATAACCCACAACCATCCCGAAGGCATAAAGGGAGCGCAAGCTGCTGCCTTGAGTGTCTTTTTGGCAAGGACAAAACGGGACAAGTCCCTTATCAGGCAAGAAATAAGTGAACGGTTCGGTTATGATCTTGACCGCACAGTGGAGGAGATCCGTCCGGATTATGGATTTGACATATCATGCCAGGGTACTGTGCCAGAGGCAATAATTGCCTTCCTGGATTCCACCTCGTATGAAGATGCCATACGAAACGCCATCTCCCTGGGCGGTGACAGCGACACCCTGGCCTGTATCGCCGGAGGTATTGCCGAAGCTTACTATGGACCCCTGGCCCCTGAGATTGTAAAAAGGGTGGAAGAGTACTTGACAGAAGAGCTCTGGGAGATCACGGCCCAATTCTACCAAAAGCACGGATTGGAGATGTTCGCTTGTGGCGAGCAGAGAGGAATGCCAATTGAAGCATAAAAGCTACAAAAAGTTTTTTTATTGGTTGGACCAAGATGAAGCAAACCGTGTAACCCAATCCCTGGCCAAGAAAGGGATCAAGGTGAGGCGTGCCAAGGGAGTGGTGTGCACTCCCCTTGACATAATCAACAAGGTCTCAATTGTGGCCCCTGAAGTTTGGGATGAGACCTGTAAACGGGCTGGTGCCTGGTACAGGACCTCTGAGAGGGCCGGTCTTTATCTCTTGGTCAGTTCAAGGCCTGTGGAGGGGCTGGAGCATGCATTGAGCGGCACAATCACCAGCACTGATTTTTCGCCACCTAGAATGGCCACTCAGGAAGAAAAGGAGGCGTTGGTGGAAGAGCTTGAGCGCAAAGGCCTTATCCCTGAGCAGTGGCGGGCAATCGATGAGAAAGAAAAGAAGCTCTATTTGATGTGGGCAAAAAGGCTCGGTGGGGAGGTTGGGGAGTGGTCAAGGCTTTACCTCTCACACACAGCAAACCATGCTAATTTTATCTTGCCAAGGCTTTTTGTGAAAGGAGAACATGGCCCTATCCCATATTCCATTGAGCGCTCGGCCATGCTTTGCTCTTGTTGTTTAGAGCTCTACCAGGTGATAGGGGCAGGGTTCAAAGAGAAACTGGTGGCCCCTTGTCCTGGAGCAGTCCTGTTTGCCAGGCTGACTCCTGACAGGTTCCTGTTGGTTCAAGATTCCTCTCTGGTTTCAAGCCTCCAAAAATAATTTCATTCCGTGTGTTCTTCCCTCAGAGCCCAGTTGCTGCAAGGGTAGGAATTGCGGGCCCTCCCGGTTCCACAAAAAGGGATTAAATGAATTTGGAAAATTTTTGAGCACTCTCCTTGATTTGAGGCATGTGATAGTATATCTTAAAAAATTTATGTATTTAGAAGCCCCCGGTGGCTTTTCTTAAAAGAATGGTTGTCTTATGAAGATGGATTGGAAGAAAAGACAATATTGCGGCGAACTCCGACCAGAGCATCAAGGTCAAGAAGTGTTCCTTATGGGATGGGTGGATGCCATCCGCGATCACGGCAGCCTTCTTTTCATACATCTTCGTGATGTGAGCGGCGTGGTCCAGGTGGTATTTGACCCTGCAGTGAGTGGCCAGAGCTACCAGGCCTCCACTTCCTTGGCAGAAGAGTACGTGGTGCAAGTCAAGGGCCGTGTGGCCCTCAGGGAGAAGGGCACAGAAAACCCCAATATCGACACAGGAGATATAGAGGTCTTTGCCACTGAGCTGATAATCTTGGCAGAGTCCAGGCCCCTCCCTTTCCCGATCTCTGAAAAGGCCATGGTCTATGGCGAGGAGGTTCAGGCAAGGCCGGACAAGGTGGACGAAGAGCTTCGGCTCAGGTACCGGTATCTGGATCTCCGTAGGCCTTCAATGCAGTCGCTTCTGTTGGCCAGGGCCGGGATTATGAATGTGGCCCGCGAAGTGTTGCGGTCACACCGATTCATAGAGGTTGAGACCCCGTTTCTTACCCGCAGCACCCCAGAGGGGGCTAGAGATTATCTGGTCCCCAGCCGTGTTCATCCAGGCAAGTTCTACGCCTTGCCCCAGTCACCACAGCTATTCAAGCAGATCCTGATGGTTGCGGGCATGGACCGCTATTTCCAAATAGTGAGGTGTTTCAGGGATGAAGATCTAAGGCCGAATCGTCAGCCCGAATTCACACAGCTGGATCTGGAGGCCTCCTTTATCGACGAAGAATTTATTTACCAGGTAGTAGAGGAGGTGCTTGAAAGAATCTTCTCCATTGGCGGGATCGCCCTTTCAAGGCCTTTCACCAGGCTCACATATAGCCAGGCCATGGAGCGTTACGGCACTGACAGGCCTGATACCCGTTTCGGCATGACATTTGTGGATGTGACAGATGTGGTGAGGGATACTAATTACGGGATCTTCCGGAACATCGTGTCCCGGGGAGGGTGCGTAAAAGGATTTTGCGTGAGGGGAAAGGCGGGGGAACTGAGCAAAAATGTGCTTCAAAACGAGTATGCCCTTCAAGTCGCTCCCTCATTTGGTGTCAAGGGCATGAGCTGGATGAAGGTGACCTCCCGGGGATTGGAGTCGAATATCGTACAGTTTTTTAGCCCTTCAGAGCAACAAGGCCTGATTGAGGCCTTTGAGGCGAGGGAGGGCGATGTGCTCATGATGGTGGCAGACAGCTCCCGTGACCTGGTAAACAAGGCCCTTGGAAGGCTGAGGCTCCACGTGGCCGATCGGGTGGGAATCATTCCTGAAGGGCGCTTTGAACCGGTATGGATCACCCATTTTCCATTGTTTGAGCTCAAGGACGGAGAATTGAGCTCCCAACACCATCCTTTTACCCTTCCAGAAAGGGAAGACTTTGATCCTGGAGACAAAGAGGAGCTTTTGAATCTCAAGTCCCGGGCCTATGATATTGTTATAAATGGCGAGGAACTGGGCGGGGGCAGCCTCAGGATCCACAGGATGGAGACCCAGCGCAGGGTCTTTGAGGCCCTGGGGTTGAGCGAGGAAGAGGCAGAAGAAAAATTCGGCTTTTTCCTCAAGGCCTTGGAATATGGCGCCCCGCCCCATGGGGGCCTTGCCTTGGGTATGGACAGGGTGGTGGCCATGGTTTTGGGGGCATCGTCCATACGGGAAGTCATAGCATTTCCAAAAAACAGGAGTGCTGTGTGTCCCCTCACGAGGGCACCTGCCCGTGTGGATCCCGGCCAACTCCAAGAGCTCCATATAGTGCCTGCAAGCGGGGGGGGCCCAATGGAGGCCGTCGCTCACATGGAGGCACGAAAGAGGCCGAAGATTCAGGCCAGGGAGAGGATTTCTGCCGGCGAGGTCCACAAGGTGGCCCGTCTTGCAAGGTTGAGCCTTCCAGAGGAAGAGATCCAGGAGCTGGCTCAAGAGCTTGATTCCATCCTTGGTTATGTGGAGACCTTGGACGAGCTGGATACCGACACCGTGCCTCCCACCAGCCATCCACTTGCCATGGCAAATGTGTGGAGGGAGGACGAGGTCGTACGCTTTGATGAGGGGCCTTCTATAATTGAGAACGCCCCGGAGGAAGAGGGGCACTTCTTCAAGGTGCCCAAGATATTGGATACGGGTTAGCCGCTTCCAGGGGAGAGCATTAATATAAGATGGATCTATATGAGATGAGCGCAATGGAGCTTGGAAGTCTCCTCAGAAAGGGAGAGGTGAGCTCCGAAGAGATAACCGGATCCTTAATCGACAGGATAAAGGGCGAGGACCGGGTAAATGCCTACATCACCTTGACTGCGGAACAGGCATTAGGGCAAGCCCGCAGAGCCGACCGGGAGCTAAAAAATGACGGCCCTAGGGGCCCGCTTCATGGAATACCCGTTGCCGTCAAAGACAATATATGCACCAAAGGCATCAGGACCACTTGTGCCTCCCGCATGCTTGAAAACTACATCCCGCCTTATGACGCCACTGTGGTCAAAAGGTTGCGTGAGCAAGGCGCCGTTATTATAGGGAAGACCAACATGGACGAGTTTGCCATGGGCTCCTCCACGGAAAACAGTGCCTTTGGGCCTACTTACAACCCTGTAGATCCCGAGTTCGTCCCAGGGGGATCCAGCGGGGGTTCTGCTGCCTCAGTGGGTGCATACCAGGCCACGGCAGCCTTGGGCTCTGATACGGGTGGTTCCATCAGGCAGCCTGCCTCCTATTGTGGCGTTGTGGGGATGAAGCCCACATATGGGAGGGTTCCGCGCTACGGGCTGGTTGCATATGCCTCCTCGCTGGACCAGATCGGGCCGATAACCAGGACGGTGAGCGATTGTGCCCTCCTGCTGGGAGCCATTTGCGGCAAGGATCCCAAGGATTCCACCTCAGCGGCCTTGCTGGCGCCTGATTTTTCAGCATCCCTCGGCAAAGGGGTAAAGGGGATAAGGATAGGGCTTCCGAAAGAGTACTTTGTCTTGGGCCTGGATGAAAGGATCAAAGAAAGAGTGATGGCCGTTGCAGAACGCTATCAGGAGATGGGCGCTGAAGTTAGAGAGGTCTCCCTTCCCCACACGCGCTACGCCATAAGCGCTTACTATTTAATCGCCACGGCTGAGGCAAGCAGTAATCTTGCCCGCTATGATGGGGTCAAATACGGGTTCCGAGCCCCTGGCGAGCTTTCCGACACCATGGAGATGTACCAAAGGACCAGGAGCCAGGGATTTGGCAAAGAAGTGAAAAGGCGGATCATGCTTGGCACATATGTGCTCTCTGCCGGATATTACGAGGCCTTTTACCTCAAGGCCCTAAAGACCAGGACATTGATAAGGCAGGATTTTGACAAGGTCTTTGAGGAGGTGGACTGTCTCCTCACCCCAGTGTCTCCCTGCCTTCCCTTCAAGCTAGGAGAAAAGGTCCAAGATCCATTGCAGATGTACTTGGTGGACATATACACGGTCTCGGTGAACCTTGCAGGCCTTCCTGCCATCAGCGTGCCTTGCGGCAGGATAGATGGACTCCCCGTGGGTTTCCAGATAATCGGGAAGGCCTTTGACGAAGAGGTGGTCCTTCAGGTTGCCCACGCCTATGAAGAGAGCACTGGTTCTGAGTAAAAATGAATTTTATTGATGAGGATTGAATCGGCTTACTAGCTGGGCGGGTAAGCAGCGCTCCTTGCCGTATCGGCGATCTGGCAGTTACGAGGTTTAGAGGATATGGAATTTGATGTGATCATATGCTTTGAGATCCATGCTGAACTCAAGACCGAGAGCAAGCTTTTCTGCCCTTGTGCCACAAAACCAGGTGCCCCCCCGAATACTCAGGTCTGTCCTGTTTGTGCTGGCCATCCCGGCACCCTGCCCGTGCTCAACCGCAAGGCGGTGGAGCAGTGCATAAAGGCAGGCCTTGCCATGAACTGCGCCATCAGGGAACATGCCAAGTTTGCCCGCAAGAACTACTTTTACCCTGATTTACCAAAGGGATACCAGATCTCCCAGTACGATGAGCCCCTCTGTGAGTATGGATATCTTGAGATAATGGGGGATGATGGAGAGCCCTATCAGGTGGGCATAAAACGGATTCACCTGGAGGAGGATGCAGGCAAACTGGTTCACTCTGCCAAGTCATTTGAAAGATCTGAGTACAGCCTGGTTGATTTCAATCGAGCAGGTGTTCCATTGATCGAGATAGTTGCTGATCACACCAGGAATCCTGTGCGCTCCGTTGAGGAGGCACGCCGATACCTGGAAGGGATAAGGCAGGTTCTCCGCTATATTGATGCCAGTGACTGCATAATTGAGGAAGGACAGTTTCGCTGTGACGTGAATATCTCTTTAAAACCCAAGGGCTCGGATCAGTTCAATGAACGGGTCGAGATCAAGAACATGGCTTCTTTCAAGGCGGTGAGGGCTGCCCTTGAATATGAAATAAAGAGGCAGTCGGATATCTTGGCCACAGGAGGGACGGTGGCCCAGGAAACCAGGCTTTTTGATGAGGAAAAGCAAGTTACTATCCTGATGAGGAGCAAGGAGGATGCGCCTGATTACCGCTACTTCCCCGAGCCTGATCTAGTGGGGCTCCATATTTCACAGGAGCTGGTGGAAAAGATCGCAAGCCAAATGCCTGAGCTTCCTTCTGTAAAGGCCCAGCGCTTTGTTGCCGCATACGGGATCTCAAAGGCAGATGCCCTGTTGCTCACAAGAGAGAGGGAGCTTTCCCACTACTTTGAAGAGGCGGCCAAGCACTGCCAGGACAGGAAGCGCCTCGCCATATGGACCATAAAAGAGCTTTTCCGTATCCTGAACGAAAACAAGATCACGGTGGAGCAATGCCTTGTGCCTCCCCAAGATTTTGGGAGGCTGGTCCAACTGATCTCTAGCGGAGAGATAACGGAAAAGATCGGGAAAACGGTGCTCAAAGAGATGGTTGATGCAGCTCTTTCCAGCGGCAAGCCGGGAAAGGGCCCAGGCCAGATCATAGAAGAGCGGGGGCTTAAGCCCATTACGGACAGAGGGGCGCTGGAAAGATTGGTTCTAGAGGCCATGGAGGCGCACCCAGAGGCGGTTGAAAAGATTCGGGCCGGCAAACCTGAGCCTGTAAACTTCCTGATCGGCCAGATCATGAAAAAGACAAACGGCAGAGCCCATGCCGGCAGGTTACGGGAGATTATCGCTGAGAAATTCTCTTCATGATCTCGCTGCAGGCCTGTTGTGTGCCTCCCTGCCTCCCCCGCAGGTAGGTTCGCGCCAAGTCCAAGACCTCTTGAGGATTCCTTGGCTCGGATAGATCCTTAAGTAGACAATGGACCAATTCCTCTTTATTTTTTACTTGGCGGGCCAGGCCAAGGGTAAAGATCTCTGGTCCTATCCATTGGAAATTGTCGAGGTGGGGGCCCACATTAGGCACTACACCATGGGTCAAGGGTTCCAGGAAATTTTGGCCACCACATGGCCTAAGGCTCCCCCCTACAAAGACCGCCTGGGAAAGGCCGTAGGCCTGCCCCAATTCCCCGAGCTTGTCCCATAAAATCACCATCCCCGGCCTGGCAGGGGCTTTATCCATTTGAGAACGAAGCTTGTAAGGGATTTGGGCCTTTGAAAGCCTTTTTTCCCATGCCCCTACCCTGTGCATGTGCCTTGGAAAGAGCCCTATGACCAACTCCTTTCTTTCTGTCCTCAGGCGCTTGATCACGTATTGGATACCGGCTTCCTCTTCTTTCCGTATGGAGCCCAGGACCACAAAGGGCCAAGAGGCAGGGATAAGGTTTTTCAGGGGATTTTCCTCTTGCCCTCCAGCCTGGATGCTCACCCTGTCGAACTTCATGTTGTTCATGGTGTCCACAACCCTCTCCCCAAAGAGGCGGCTGTAGCGCTCTGCATCCTCGGAAGACACCGCAAGGACCTTTTCGGGAGGATACTTGCGCCAGAACCCCTTTAGCAAAAGATGTCCCCTAAGAGAAGAGGGCGAAAGGCGCCCATTTACTATGAGAAGAGGGATGGAGAGCCCGCTGCTGGCAGCGAATAGACCTGGCCAAAGCTCAGCCTCCAACACAACCATGACTTTGGGCCGCACATGGGCCAAGGCCTTTGACATGATCCCAGGGAGGTCGAATGGAAAGTAGGCAATTTCCAAGGATAAGTGCTCCTTGGCTTCTGCAAGAAGCCCTACCCCTTGAGAGGTAGACGATGTGATTAGAACTTTAATGTCACCCTGCTCTTTTAAGGCCCTTACCAAGTGGAGGGCCAGATATGCCTCGCCCACAGAGGCTGCCTGTATCCAGATATCTGCTCTTCTCAGGCTGCTGCCCTTAAGCGTGCGCTGGGCCCATCCTTCCTTCAAGCGAGCCGAGAACCTCAAAAGGGGCAAACATCCAGCCCAGAGGAGTTCATAAATATATAAAAAGCCACTGATTGTCATTTTGTAAGATTTGTATTCGGGTCCAAGAAGAACAAATGATTACGGCACCTTTTACTGCACTGGGTAAGTAAATGTCAAATTAAGGGATAAGCCGATCCTTGGGCCCTTCCTGGGAGGTTCTTGAAAAATTAGTTCCATGGACACGGAAGTGTCCAGATGGTATATAAAATTTATAGGGGAAGTGCGCTTACAGACTGACGGCCTTGTTCAGTGAGGTGGCAAACTTTGACCAGGAAAACTCCCATTGCTTTTGTTGCCGCTTTGGCCCTCCTTTACGGGGCAATCCTTGGATGTGCCTCTCGCCCTGCTCCCCTCTTCTCTCCTGTTGAAGCGCCCCACCCTTTTGCCAATGGGTGGTGGTATGCACGTTACCGTATCGCGTGGCCAGACGGGATGCCGCCTCTTTGGTATATTGACTTATTTATCGCCCACAAGGTGATAGGCCCTATTGTTGGAAGGTACGATAAAAAATTGCTGTTATGGCGATTTCATAGACGGGCCGCCAGGGATAAGGGTGGACATCAATTCTCCTTTATCTTTTATTGTTCGGCTCAAACAGCAAAAAGGATCTTCATTGAACTGTCATCCAATCCTTTAATCCGACAACTCAAACAGAGTGGATTTCTCGAAGCAGTTAATTACGATGATACCTCTGAGCTCAAGCGCCCCTGCATTGAAGATACCAGTGATCCACACTGGTCTCAGGCCACCAGGCGGTCTTGGCCTTACTTTATCATGGGAGTCTCCCGCATGTGGCTTGAAAGCATTCGGGAGATTGCAGGTGAATATCTTGGCAAAAGCGAGCCTTCATCAGACCTTTTAGAGTTGCTGATGGGCTACGAAAGGATAGAGGAGAGGCTCAAAGAACTGTGGAAGGCCGAAGGTGGCCACGCCCTGCTTCACCATTTGAATGCCCTCTTCGGATATGTGCCTGTGAGGATAAGGAAAGTAGATCTTTTCATGCGCTTTTGAGGAGCATACCTTCATTGCCGGCTGAAGTGAAACCGGGTACAAGTCGAGCGCGTTGAAGCCAGAGGAACAAGGCCATGAACACTTTCACAGAGATCACAATAAAGAGCCGGGGCCCCATTTATACCCTTACGATCAACAAGCCTGAGAAAAAGAATATCCTCTCACCATTGTGCCTGAAGGAGATTGAAGCTGCCATCGGTAAGCTGTCAACCAAACAAGATCTCCGCGTGCTGGTGATAACCGGACAAGGCAATGAGGCCTTTTGTGCAGGATATGACCTGGAGGCACTGCCTTGCTCAGAGGATAAGTTAGCCTGGGAGGCCCTGGACAGGATACCTCCCCTGGAGGCGGCCTTGTCAGCCATTGAGTCCTTTCCTTATCCAGTGCTGGCCATGATGAACGGCTACGCCTATGGAGGGGGCTGTGAGCTGGCCCTCAGTTGCGACATCAGGGTGGCAGCCCAGAGAGTGACGATGGCGATGACCGCCCTGAAACTGGGATTGGTCTATCCTCAGAAGGGGCTCGAGCGCTTCATTAGAAAGATTGGCCTGGCTTCCACTATTGAAATGTTTTTTTCTGCCAGGCCCTACATCAGTGAGCAATGTCTGCGTTTAGGGCTCGTAAATGTAGTGGTTGAGGACGACCAGTTGGAACGGTACACCTATGAGCTTGCCTCTGAGATTGCCCTTCGTCCTCCCCTTGCCCTAAGAGGCACAAAGAAGGCCATTTACACCTTGGCATCCTCTCCACCCATTGATGATAAGGCCATAGCAGAGCTGAAATATCTATTCAAGAGATCTTTGTTGAGCCAGGACCACCTGGAAAGGAGAAAGGCTTTCCTGCAAGGTAGGTCCAGAGAGGAGAGGGGCTGATGTGCCTCCTGGTAATTGCATACAAGGCCCATCCTGGATATGAGCTTGTGCTCATAGCCAACCGTGATGAGTACTATGAGAGGCCCACGGCGCCTGCTGAATTTTGGCCGGATGCCCCGCATGTGCTTGCAGGCAGAGACCTCAAGGCTGGGGGCGCCTGGCTCGGGATCACCAAACAGGGGCGCCTGGCTGCCATAACCAACTTTAGGGACCCCGTCTCACACAAACCAGGGGCCCCGTCCAGGGGAAGGCTTGTGGCCGACTTTCTTTTGAGCAGGGACTCAGCCGAAAAGTATTCCAAGCGTATATCGAAACATGGGGAAAGCTACAATGGTTTCAATCTCATCCTAGGCGATGGAGACAAACTGCTCTGGTATTCAAACAGGGCTCATAAGAGAAAGGTGTTGGCCCCAGGGCTTTACGGGCTGAGCAATCACCTCCTGGATACTCCGTGGCCAAAGGTGGTAAAGGCCAAAGAGGGACTCGCCAGGCTGATGAATGAGGAGAGCTTCCCTCAGGAGGACGCCCTGTTGTCCCTATTGGAGGACAATACTCCAGCCCCTGACCATGAGTTGCCTGACACAGGCGTGGGCCTTGAGTGGGAGCGGATGCTTTCCCCCATATTCATCAAGAGCCCAAACTATGGGACCCGCTCTTCTACCATCTTGCTCATAGAGAAGAGTGGCAAGATCACCTTTGTCGAAAAGACCCACAGCCCTTTTGGCCAAGAGGGCCTTGTAAGGCGTTTTACTTTTCAGCTTGTCGGCAATCCCCCTTGATATGGCGGGAACAAAGGCGTAAAGTATCTTTTCCTTAAAAAACTCGGGGGCTCTGCTGGGCCTTCCAGCCTGGGAACTGACCTCCCCAGGGTTTAAGTGGGGCAGATACCAACTTGGAGCTTCCGCTTTTTTTGAGGTTAATGAAAGGGTTTCCTGGTTAGAATGGCCGTTGAGGCTAGTTGTATCTGCACCGGATAAGGACTGTAGAACCTATGACAATTGAAAGAGTGTTGAAGTACAGTGAGCAAGAGCTTAGCAAGTGGGACCTGGAGCACCTCTGGCACCCCTTCACGCAGATGAAGGAGTGGTCCGCCCAGGGGCCGCTTTTCATCGTGAGGGGTGAAGGCAATTATCTGATAGATATTGATGGAAGGCGCTATATTGACGGTGTGGCATCACTGTGGGCCAACATTCACGGCCATGCAAGGGAGGAGATAAATCAAGCCATTGAGGAGCAGCTCAAGCAGTTGGCTCACTCCACGCTCCTTGGGCTCTCCCACCCCGCCTCTGCTGTCTTGGCAAAGAGGCTGGTTGAGATCGTGCCGATGGGGCTCAAGAGGGTGTTTTACTCGGAGAGCGGCTCCACTGCTGTTGAGATCGCCCTTAAGATAGCCTTCCAGTACTGGCAGAATCAGGGATACAAAGAAAAAAGGCGTTTTATCTGTTTGAAGGAGGGATACCACGGTGACACCCTTGGGGCGGTAAGTGTTGGCGGGATTGATCTATTCCATGAGATCTATGGGCCACTTCTTTTTGAGACCATCAAGCTTCCTTCTCCATATCTAAGGTGCAAGGGTGCTGGCCTCCCCTTGGCTGAAGGGGCCGGGCTCTGTGCCTCTGATCTCGAACAGGTCCTTGAAAAGGAGCATCAGCACATTGCTGCCTTTATCCTGGAGCCCTTGATACAAGGGGCAGGTGGGATGCTGCCCATGCCTCCCGGATATCTCAGGGCAGCAAAAAAGCTTTGTGACGAATTTGATGTGCTCCTAATTGCAGACGAAGTGGCAACGGGTTTTGGCAGGACAGGGCGGATGTTTGCCTGCCAGGCCGAAGGCGTGAGCCCCGATATCCTCTGCCTTGGTAAAGGAATAACCGGGGGGTACCTCCCGCTTTCTGCAACCATTTGCACTGAGGATATCTTCCAGGCCTTCTGGGGCGACTATGAGGAACTGAAGACCTTTTTCCATGGGCATACCTACACGGGCAATCCCCTGGCCTGCGCTGCGGCTCTTTCGAGCCTTGAACTCTTCCAAAATGATGGCACTCTGGAGCAATTGCCTTCTAAGATAGAGGCGCTTGAAAAAGGCCTGAGTAAGCTGCAAAGACTAAGCCCGGTCGGGGAGGTAAGGCAGGTGGGTATGATGGCAGGGGTGGAAATATTTGAAGATGCCCAACAAAGGAGGCCTTACCCCTTGGAGATGCGAGTGGGCCATAAGGTGTGTATGGCTGTCCGCAAACACGGAGTGATTTTAAGAAACCTGGGAGATACCATCGTAATCCTGCCCCCCCTGAGCATAACCCTCCATGAATTGGACCAAATCATCAATGCGGTTGAGGCTGCAATCCATGAAGTGTGCGGTGGCAAATAAGGCCAAAGACCCGTGGTTCCAATACTTTCAGGACAGCCTGGATTATTTGAAACACAGGGATCTATTGAGGTCTCTCAGAAGCATTACCCCGGTTTCGGGCCCCGAGGTCATGGTGGGGCAGAGCCGCTATCTGCTCTTCTGCTCCAATGACTACCTAGGTTTGGCATCTGAGCCCAGGATGAAAGAGGCGGCCTCCAAGGCTGCCCTCTCCTATGGGACCGGCTCAGGCGCCTCCAGGCTGATCTCTGGGAACCTTCACCTCTACGGAGAGCTGGAAAAAGAGGTCTCCCAGCTCAAGTCAACTGAAGGCTCCCTGGTGTTTTCTTCAGGATTTGCTGCCAATGTGGGGGTGATTTCTGCCCTTGCCCGCTCTCAAGATGCGCTCATCCTGAGCGATGAGCTGAACCATGCAAGCATCATAGACGGGTGCAGGCTCTCCAAGGCCGAGGTGATGGTATATCCGCACTGCGATTCAGATTACGTGCGCTCTTTGCTTTCAAGTGCTCCTCCCAGGAGCAAGATCCTGATAGTGACCGACGGGATCTTTAGCATGGATGGAGATATTGCCCCCCTCCAGGAGCTGTATGCCCTCAGCGTGGAATACGGAGCGCTGCTATTGGTGGATGATGCCCATGGCACCGGTGTTATTGGTGAAAATGGGGCAGGATCACTAGAGTATGTGGGCCTTGAAGGGGCTGAAATCGTTCAGATAGGCACCTTTAGCAAGGCCCTAGGCGGTTTGGGAGGGTTTGTTGCTGGAAGCGCACTGGTGATTGATTACTTGATCAATCGGGCCCGCTCCCTCATATATTCCACAGGCCTTCCCCCCTCTGTGCTTGCCTCGAACTTGATGGCCCTCAAGATCGTGCGCCAAGAGCCTGAAAGGCGACACAAGCTCGGCCTATTGAGCAGGCGGCTGGTCTCGGGCTTGGCCTCTTTGGGCTTTTCAATCCAAAAGGGCCCCTCGCCCATCTTCCCCTTGATAATAGGTGGGAAGCGCGAGATCCTGGAGCTTTCCCGCTTCTTGTGGAACAAGGGGATATTTGTGCCTGCCATCCGCCCCCCCACAGTGCCGGAGGGAAAGAGCAGGCTCAGGATAAGCCTTAGCGCCGTACACACACAAGAGCAAGTGGAGGAACTACTTGAGGCCCTCACACAATTTTTCAGGAGGGGGGCATGATCCAGGGCCTTGAAGGCATATTTGTGACTGCGACCGATACAGGGGTGGGCAAGACCTTTGTATCGGCCCTGCTCCTAAGGGTTTTGCTGAACTTGGATGTAAAGGCAACCTATTTTAAGCCTGTTGCCACGGGCTGCGCAGTAAAAGGATCAACCCTTGTGGCAGAAGACCTGGAGTTTGTCCAAAAGGTTTCAGGCGCACCCCTCAAGGATTCCAGCCACTGCCCCTTAAAATTCTTAAAACCCCTTGCCCCTTTGGCCGCATCGCGCCTGGAGGGAAAAGAGGTGAAGATTTCCACCATTATGACTGCCTTTCAAGAGCTGAGGGATGCCTATTCTTTTGTGGTGGCTGAGGGCGTTGGAGGAGTGTTGGTTCCTCTCACAGAAAACTACACCCTTTTGGACTTTGTTGAAGAGGCCCGGTTGCCCAGTATTGTCATTGCAAGGCCAGGCCTTGGCACCATAAATCACACCCTCTTGACCCTGGGTGCCCTCAAGGCAAGGGAGATACCTGTCTTGGGATTCATTACCAATGGCCGCAAGGATCCAGATGACGAGGCCGCTGCCACGAGCCCAGGGATTATAGAGGAGTTCAGCCATGTGCCCTTCCTGGGCCATATCCCTGGGTATGACCCAAAGGCCCATGATATTGATTCATTCATTGATAATGAAGCGCCCTTTCTAAAACAACTCTGCCTTAACATTGTGGGCGCCTAAGGCCCTTTTGGCCACCCTCCCAATTAAAGTAGCTTTTCCAGCTTCTTCATGAAAAGCTTTCTGATCTCTTCCAGGCGTTCCTGATTTTCTGCCTCGAATCTTAGGACCAGCACGGGCTGGGTGTTGGATGCCCGAATCAGGCCCCATCCCCCGTCAAACAGCACCCTTGCACCATCCACATCTATGACCTTGTACTCCTTTTTAAACTCTTTGGCCAGCTCTTCGACGATCTTGAATTTCTTCTCCTCGGGGCACTCGATCCTGATCTCTGGGGTGTTGACCATGGTGGGGAGGCCCTCCAGGAGCTGGCTCAGAGCCTTGTCTGTGCGGGACAGAATCTCCAAGAGCCTGGCCCCGGCATATATGGCGTCATCATAGCCAAAGTAGCGCTCTGCAAAAAAGATGTGCCCGCTCATCTCGCCGGCCAAGAGCGCCCCCTCCTCCTTCATCTTGTTCTTTATGAGAGAGTGGCCGGTCTTCCACATGATGGGCACTCCCCCATGTTTTTCTATGTCATCGTAGAGGGCCTGTGAACACTTGACCTCACCTATTATCTTTGCACCTGGATGACGGGCCAAGAGGTCTCTGGAAAATATCACCATGAGCTGGTCGCCCCAGATAATGCTGCCATTTTCATCTACTACGCCGATGCGGTCTGCATCTCCGTCAAAACCGATCCCCACGTCTGCCCCTTGATTTTTTACCTCTTCAATCAAGGCCTTGAGGTTTTCCGGGATGGTGGGGTCAGGATGATGGTTGGGGAACCTGCCATCGGGCTCTCCAAAAAGGGAGATTACCTTAAAGCCTAACCGCTTGTACAATGGCTCTGCCACCGGGCCTGCCACGCCATTTCCTGAATCTATCACCACCTTACGGGGGACCTCTCCGGTCTCTATGACGCTTGCCACATAATCCAAATACGGCCCCACCACGTCAGCCTTTTCCATGCTTCCTTCCCCCTTATGGAAAGAGCCGGCCTCGGCTATTTCCCTGACTTGCTGTATCTCGGGGCCGTAGATGCTAGTAGTCCCTAAGCACACCTTGAAGCCGTTAAACTCAGGAGGATTGTGGCTACCTGTTATCTGAACCCCTCCTCCCACATCCAGGTTGTGAAGTGAAAAGTAAAGCAATGGAGTAGGAACCATGCCAATGTCCACCACATTGAGGCCGGTTTCAAGCAACCCCTGTGACAGGGCCTCAAAGAGCATAGGAGAACTCTCCCTACAATCCCGGCCCAGAGAAATGCGATCAACCCCCTTCTGCCTGTAATATGTCCCCAAGGCCAGGCCCAGTGTGTGGACCGTGTCCTTATTCAGTTCGTCGGGAACAATCCCCCGAATGTCGTACTCCCGGAATATGTGCGCCTTCATAAGAGGTCCTCCTTTCCTGATTTTTTTAGCTCTTCAACGATTTTCCGAATGTCCTGTGACCTTTTAAGATCAGCTACCAATAGGGCGTCGTTGGTATCCACCACAATGATGTCACGAATCCCCAGACAGGCAACAAATCTCCCTGCTTTAGACGATACAAAGTTGTTTTGACAATCAATCAGAAGGGCCTCGCCCTCTGCCACATTGCCTGAGGGATCCCGGTCCTTGGACCGGAGTTCATAGAGGGAAAGCCAGGAGCCCACATCACTCCATCCGCACTCCGAAGGTACCACATAGACCGGACCCTTGGTCTTTTCCATTATCCCATAGTCAAACGAGATGCTTTTGAGTTCAGGATAGACAGAGGCCAGAGCATCTTCAAAATTGCCTTGCTCCAGGGCCTTGGATAGCACCTCCAGCCCCTGGTGGAGCCAGGGAAGATGTGTGGCGATTTCTTTTAGGATGGTATC
>JAMOVZ010000007.1 GCA_027061865.1 Desulfobacterales bacterium | reverse complement strand
CTTCACCCAAGGAAGCTGTGTAAAAAATGCCCCTTGCCCTTTACCCGAAAACAGCCTTCCCTCAATAATGATCTTCTGCCTCACGGCCTAACCCGGTCATGCCATCTCGGTTCTAGGACTCCACCACATCGCACACATTGAGCTCCAGCATCCTTACACAGGCAAGTATCCTTACTGCATTCCTCTTTATTGCCTCTATCTCAGCCCCATCCTTTTTTAAGCCCTCTGCAAGTCTCCGAAGCTCTTTTATGGCTCCATCAATCTCAACCATTCTTTCCCGTGATATCACCTCTCAAGCCCCCTTCTTTCTAAGGTCCTTGAATCTCTTTGCCTTCACCTCATACCGCGGAAGGCTGCCATAGGAATGAACCTCGATCTTGTAGCCCAGGTTTGTCTTGAGCCGGAGTTGGTCCTTAAGATGTGCCAACACCTCGTCTTTCCTACCCTCGGACTCCGGCCTTATCTCCACCTTGAGGAGGATCTCATCCACATCTCCCCTTTTAGTCACGATAACTTCAAACTCATCCCCAAGCTCCTTTATCCCTCTTACCACCTCTTCAATGGCAGAGGGGGCAAGCAGCACACCCTTTACCTTTGTGATGTCGTCTGCACGCCCTATTACACCCCCATCAATCACCCGGAAGGTTCGTCCACATTCACACTGGTAGTCTGCCCAGCGAATCACATCCTTTGAATCAAACCGGATGCACGGTTTGGCCTCCCGGTCAAAGGCCGTAATTATCATCTTTCCCTCGCGGCCCGGCTCATCAATGATCTCCCCAGTCTCAATGTCTTCTATCTCCACCAGGAAGAATGCCTCGTTAACGTGGAGACCTCCTGGCTGAGACGTGCACTCATAGGCCCAAGCCCCGATTTCCGTAGCGCCTACATGGTCGTACACAGGGCAGCCCCATGCCTCTTCCATCCTTTTTTTAGTGGTAGGGATACTGGCCCCGGGCTCACCCGCACAGGTAATTCTCCTTATGCCGATTGACCTTGGATCTATTCCCAACTTGTTCTTTGCCACATCAGCCATGTTAAGCACATAAGTGGGGGTCGCCATGAATGCGGTGCATTTCAGCTCTTGCATTTTCAAGATTCTGGCCTGGGTATCCAGTACCCCGCCCGGGACCACCTCGCATCCAATCTTCTCTGCTGCATAATGCCCTGCCCAGAAGGCCACAAAGATATTGTAGCCAAAAGGCATAAAAACCCTGTCAGTATTTCTATATCCCTGAGCATAGAGGATGTAAGACCAACATTCCGACCACCACTCCCAGTCCTGCCAAGTGTCGGCTTGATAAACCGGGGTTCCAGTTGTGCCACTGGTCTGGCGGAATTCAGTGACCTCCTCAATTGGCACAGCCAGCATGTCCCCATAGGGAAAGGGCTCCCGCTTTTGGACTTCCCTCAGCATGTCCTTCTCTATCTTTGGGACCTTTGCTATGTCCTCAAAGCTCTTTATGTCACCAGGCTCAAGGCCTGCGTCCTTGTAGAGCCTCCTGTAGAATGGGGACTTGTCATAAGCCCACTTAAGAACACGCTTGAATTTCTTGAGTTGAAGTGCTCGAAGCTTTTCCTTAGGCAACAGCTCGGTGATGGGATTCCAGTAAATACGCCTATCTTCGGTCACCAGTTCCTCCTTTACTTGAATTTCTTTTGTAAACCCTCATTATTGCCTCAATAACTTACTCATATAAGATGCTGCCTTTTCTTCGGCCTCCTTTGGGAAAGAGACCCTCTCCCAGCCCTTGACTCTCTCAAAGCCGGTGGCATCTATACCTATTTTGGAAGTCCGTGGCGGACGGGAGGAGGATGGATCAATTGCCTGCCCCTTGAGACCATCAACGATGATGACGTCCTCCATCGGCTGACAGCGCGTGACCACCGCCCAGTCCACCTCCCACCCATTTTGTATGTCCACTTCTTCATCCACCACCACTACCTTCTTGATCATCCCCAAAGAGAGGAGATGGACTATCAGGGCCCGCACGTCTTCCCCGCTGGTCTCCTTCACTTTCACCACCAAGGATGAACCAAAGGTGTGGGGGGTGAACGCAAAATCCTTAACAAAAGGGAAAAGCTCGCGAATACGAGGAGAAAATATTGCCTCGGCTACAAGGGTAAGCATTAGGTCAGCTTCCCTGCTCCTGGGAAGCAGGGCATGGTATATGGGAGAGGTGCGGTGCCAGATCCGTTCCACCTTAAAGGTGGGAGTGCTTGGCACCTGAAGGTAGTAGCCGCATATCTCACCTAAAGGCCCGTCTTTCCGCTCATCCCTGGGGTCAAGCTTGCCCTCCAAAAGAAATTCCGCCCTTGCAGGAACCTCTATGCCTGTGAGTTCTCCCGGAGTTATCTCTACTGGCTCTCCTCTCAGGCCTCCTGCCAGCTCAAGCTTGTCCACCCCGGGGGGCACGAAGCGCAAACGACAAAAAGGTCAAGGGTTCCACACCTATCACTACTGCTACGGGCATGGGCCTTCCTTGCTCTTTGAACTTGCCATAGATATCGGTAAGTGGAGGATTCAGGAGCGCCATGCCCAGCTCATTGGGGCCTCGAAGCTCCATCCTGTGGATGCCCCGGGCGGTAAGCCCAGAGTCGGGATCCCGGGCCGATACCAGCCCCGTGGTGATAAAGGCGTTTGAGTCCCCTTTGTAGTGGGTGAGTATAGGCAGGACTTGGGCCAAATCGCCCGAACCTGGCTTTTCTTTTACAGGGCCATGAGCTACGGATACGGGTTTTATGGATTGCTTGAGCCGTTCCCCAAAGGCAGTTTCAAGCTGCTCCTCAGTTACACCCATGGCCGTGGAGATTACCTTACGGGCAAATACCACATTGGCCGCTAGGGGAATCCCGTAGCCTTTTATCTTAGGAAAGAGCAGTGCCTTTCTCAACCGCTCTGAAAGCCCCCAGATAATGGATGAGACCTCGAAACGGGGCGAAAGCTCTTCGTCCACCTCATAGAGTTCGTCCCTCTCTCGAAAGTGCTCCAGTAAATCCCTCAAGTCGGAAAACGGCATAAGGCCCCCCTACGGCACCGGGTCAAAAGTCTCTATCACTTGAACTGAGCAGACATCCGGCACCAGCTGCCCCCTTCCAAGCCTAACCCATAAGGTGTCCGGGTATTTTTTGGGGTCTTTAGAAATCCGGAACTTTGCGCACAGGCATTTGTATTTCTTCTTGCCAGGGGTAAGATCCCTTATTACCCCTACTATCTCTTCGTCTTCTTGAAGCTCTTCAAATTCCTTGTCTATGAATGTATCGTATTCAGCCATCCTTTCCTCCTTCGATAGCAGCCCTTGTGACGGTCGAATTTGTTATTCCTTGAATCCATAAGCCTCCCAGTTGGCCAGGACCTTTTCCTGTATCTCCTTGGGGTAAACGGTCTTGAAATCCACCTTGATAGGCAAAAGGGACTTGGGCCAATCAAGGGGGAAGGTGCAATCCAGGATCAACTTGGGGCACCTCTGGGTGACCCTTTCCTCTGGGCTTGCAAAGGGATAAAGTGGCGTCCCCACCCCTTCTTTCATCAATATTGTCCCTCTTACCGGATGCCACTTTGTGCATATAGCGTGGATTACCTCATCAAGGCTGTAAATATCCGTCGTGTCATCCACCACTACTATCATGTGAAACCAAGCTGCGGCCTTGCTTCCCAATAGAAGCGACCCCACCTGTTGAGCTATGTTGGAGTAAACAGGTTTGACACCGATTACAATGAGGTGATGGGTGGACTCGGGCCACATATACACTCCAGTGATAGGATGCCCTTGGCTCCTCAGGAGTTGCTCCATATCCATAGCCAAAGTAAAGGAGCGAAGAAGCTGGCCTTCATCCACTGGCACTCCCATGTTGGACACAGGCATAATGGGGTTTTTCCGCATGGTTATGCACTTGACCCTGTAGACCGTCCTCTTATCCCTCGGGCTAGTGCGATAGCCTGTATACTCACCAAAAGGTGCCTCTTCCAGCTCCACATTGGGAATCACTTCACCTTCTATGATGATCTCTGCGAATGCAGGCACATAGAGGTCGCAGGTCTCACATTTGACCAGCTTTACAGGTTCTCCCAACAATTGTCCTGCGAACTCGTATTCAGGCAAAGGTGTAGGGGCAAGGCTCGCAAGGGCTGACAATGGATCCGGGCCAATAACCGTTGCAAATGGCATGGGCTTGTTCTTGGGAACATACTTGTTGTAAAAGATCTTACCCATGTCTGAGAAAGGCAGCACCGGTCCCACCATGGTCTTCTCATCATGGATCATCTGCCTGTACATGCCCCAGTTTACGAACCCGCTCTCCTCGTCCTTGGCAACCACAAAGTGCCAGGTGCCCACATATCTGCCTCCATCGCCGTCATGGACCATGGGGGCTGGAAG
>JAMOVZ010000006.1 GCA_027061865.1 Desulfobacterales bacterium | reverse complement strand
TCCAACTTCTTTGTATCCACCTTGACGTGAAGGTCAACTCCCTTTTTGCCAAATTTCTTTTGCTCCCGAAGCGCTGAGATTACCTGCTTTGACTCTACTGCGCCTTTTTCCACCAAGATCTCGCCCACCTTCTTGTCCGGAGTCTTCTTTTGCTCCTCCAACACCTCCTTCACCTTTTCCTCATCAATGGCTCCCTTTTCCACCAAGAGTTGGCCAAGAGGTTTATCTTTTACCTCGTCGCTCTTGTTCAAGATCTCCTTTATTCTCTCCATCAGTGGAGTTGTGTCTATGCCGATGTCCAGGGGGCCGCCGCTTTCAAGTCCTGCTTGGACCCCTTCGATCAGCTTTTTGAGCATGTCGACGGCCTCAAGGATGACATCTATGATATGTTCATCAATCCTCAACTCTCCGTTTCTGGCCTTATCCAATAAGTTCTCTGCTGTATGAGCCAGTTTATTTATCCTCTCCAAATTCAAAAACCCTGATACACCCTTTATGGTATGAAAGGGGCGAAAGATCGCATTTATCACCTCAACATCCTCTGGTGATTGCTCAAGCTCTACCAAGTTGACTTCTATACTGGAGAGGTTGTCCAGGGACTCCAAGACAAAATCGCTTATGATCTCTTTGTCTTCTTCTGAGATTTCTTGTTCTTGGGATTCAACGGTTTGCTGTTCCTCCTTCTCCTCTCCTTCCACAGAAGAGGCTTCCTCTTTCACTCCCTCTTCTGCCTCGGGCGCCGCTTGTCGCCCTTCCTCACCAGACCCAGTTTCAGGGGATTCGGGAGGCGGCCCGCTACGCTCCAATTCACGCAAGATTTGTTGAAGAGATGCTATCCCTTCCTCCAACGGGGCTATATCATCGACCTCCCCCATGATCAGCTTTTCCAGGTGAGCCTTCACCTCCTGGAGCGCTTTGTTTAACTGCTCACTTTTAAGGCTGCTACAACCCTCTTCCAGGGACTCCAACAAATTCATTATCTTGCCCATTGCCGGAATATCTCCAGGCTCAAGGCCCACCACCTCAAGGGCTGTCTTTTCTAAGAGATCCTGTATCTCTCTAACTTTCTCCTCCATTACAGCACTCCTTTGCGAGCATCTAAGGCGGTTATTAGGAAAATACCTTTTCTAACTTTTCGCTCATTGTCTCGGGAGTAAAAGGTTTTACAATATAGTTGCTCACACCGGCCTTTACCGCCTCAAGCACGTTTTCCTTTTGCCCTTCAGCCGTTACCATTATAAAGGGAATATCTTTCAGGGAATCATCGGACCGCACAGCCTTTAGAAGATCCAGGCCTGTCATCTTGGGCATGTTCCAATCAGAGACGATAAGCCCCACCTTTTCCTTTCTCAATTCCTCCAAAGCTGCTGTGCCATCTTCGGCCTCAATTATATCTTTGAAGCCAAGCTGTTTGAGAACCCCCTTTACGATCCTGCGCATGGTTGCAAAATCATCTACAACCAGGACCTTAATACTCGTATCAATTGCCATTGTGGCTACCTCCTAAACCGATTACATTGTTCTAAGAGCCTTTCTTAAAGAGAGGCTAACAACTCGTCAACCGCTGATTGATCAAGCCCCTCACCCTCTCTTGATGGCCCCTTCAGTTCCGAACGTATCTGTTCTGCTTCTTGGGTTACTTCTTCGTATGAAAGGTCTGGATCTGTTTTATATTTTTGCAGCTTTACACCAAAAGATATAACGAGATCTTCTATTCGCGTTTCCATGGTTT
The DNA here is from genome assembly GCA_027061865.1 of Desulfobacterales bacterium. Classification (GTDB taxonomy): domain Bacteria; phylum Desulfobacterota; class DSM-4660; order Desulfatiglandales; family Desulfatiglandaceae; genus JALVMN01. The sequence continues at coordinate 16,280 of JAMOVZ010000006.1, read as the reverse complement.
TTACAAGCTTCACAATCCTCTGAATCCTTTGGCCAACAAGGTCTTGAAAGCTAAGCGGCTCAAGCATACTCAAAGACAGCTTTGCTATCCTCTCATAACCCTTGACCAAGTCCCGAAGCAGTGCAACATCTTGGCGGTTTGAACCTTCTGCCCCTCCTGCCTCTATTGCCTCGTTCAGTTTCTGGCAACAGCTTATCAACGTTTGTATCTGCTCTTCTGGTTCTTCATCGCCAGAGAGCATCTCTAAGTTTTTTGCCAGCACCTCTATGGCCTGGGCCATCGCCTCCTTGTCCCCTTCTGCCAGTTTTGCCTTGGCTTGAAGCAGCGGTGGACCCAATAGTTCCCCTAGCTCTCTCAGGTGGTCTGGAAGTTCTTTAACCGTAGTTTCCAGTCTTTCCAGCATCTCTTTTGCAGGGGAGGAGGAAGGGTCCTCAACAGCGTCTCCACTTGAGCCTAGCTCCTCGAGTATGTCCCTAATCTTCGCGGCGTATTGGTTGGCAATCTCCATCTGCTCTTCGTTTATGTCCATTATCTTCATGGTGCTTTTTTCAAGGGTCTCATTAATCCCTTCCAGCTGATTACTTGCCTCTGGGATATCCTTTTGGGCCAAGTCAATAATATTAGGCTCGATCTTGCTTTGCAGATCTTTCCTGAATTCTATCAGCTCCAGAGCAATCTCTTTTATCTTTCCCGAGACCTCTTGAGTTAATGCCTCTAGGAACTCGCCTTTCTTCAGCTTGCCTATGAGCTCCTTTAGATGCTCAAGGTCCCTTTCGGTTATTTGCCCTGTCTCCAGTTTCTGGCTCAGTTCATCTATGGTATCTTCATCACTTGCAACGGCAGCCTGGGAGGATGTAAGGCCTCCGTGGCGTCTGCACAGATGCAACTTTCCACTCGCATCTTTTCCATAGAGCAGCCCATCAGGGAGCTCCTGGATGTCGAAAATTATATGGTAGGCCTTTACACTAAAGGCTTCAGAGGAATTGAGGACGATAAAATAGGGGCCTATCTCTCCATTGTTGTGAAGGTTTTCGACCTTACATATCTCTTCTCCAATCTTTAGGTAGAGTTCCCCCTGATCGTGCGACAAAACAGCCTCTGAGCTTTCAACATGCATGATTTGCCTGATTTCATTAAAATCAAATGCTACTTTGGTCAGTTGGCCATCCAGGTTACCCATAATGGCACAATTCATATTTGCTCCTCCGAAAAACTCAAAGCTTTCATCCAATCAACCCAGTCGGATGGGATTCAGAGCCAACATTCATTGCTTGATTAAGCCCTCAGCAAGATTCATACCACATTCATATACCTTCTAAATCATTAAAAGAGGGAGCGGCATGGCTTTTAACGGGTTGTTAGAAGGGGTTGAAGGAAAATATACTCTATGAAGAAAATTTCATGAAAATTAGCCACTTTTTTGACAGAAAGTGCAGGCTTTTTGGCGTGCTCGTCATCCCTTGGAAACTAGGCACCAATCACTGAGATTTCAAAAACAGCCCTCGGAATCCTGTCAATTATTACGGGCAATTGATCAGGGCCAAGACCTAGGTCATTAAGCCTCTTCTCCAGCCCATTGCCATGGGAAAGGCTAAGGTGGCGGCCTGGATGGAAGCGGGAGATTATCAAGTTCGCCAAGAAGACCAGGTTTACAAGATCCCTGTCCTCTCCAGCCATTTCGGGCCTATGATGATATTTTATGACTTCTACAAGATTCGGCGGCAACTCCCATAGTTCTCCAAGGAGTGCTCCTGCTTCCGTATGGCTAACCCCAAAGTACTCCTTTTCCATTTGGCACAGCTCAACACCCCTCTTTTGAAGCTCCCTGTAAAAGAGTGGACGCTTTGCCGCCATGTATTGATCCAGGGGGACTTTGCCTATATCGTGAAGCAGCCCTGCTGTGTAGGCCACATCCGGCTTGGATTTCCCCGTAAATACTGAGAGCTCATGGGACATCATTGCTGTGGCGAGCGCGTGCTGAAAAAGCCCGCCCTTACATAGTGAGTAGGCCCCGGGCTTTTCAGGTAATACCTTTGACAGAGAAGCTGAAACCACTAACTGAAAAAGTTTCCTCTCACCCAGCACCACGATTGCCCTGTCTATTGAATCCACCTTTCTGCCTAGGCCCGGACTCACCCTGTTACACATCTCCAGGATCTCTGCGCTTATCACCTGGTCCTGTTTTATTTCGGAAGCCACTTCTTGCATGTCATAGTCCTGATCCCTGATCATGCGCAGCACCTTGAGGGCAATCTGCGGAATAGGTTTGACCTTGCTTATGGCGTATTCAATATTCACTGTCTCGTGAGACTCATTGAACTCCTCTGCCATGTGCAGTCCATCGGGAGCCATGGGCTGCACATTTGTCTCCAAGTCCTCCAGGCATAAGGTCATTTGATAAGAGAACATCCCACCAGTTTCTGCCTTTATTATACGGATCCCTTCCCCCTGAAGGATGTCTCCAGCCATTTCCGTGGTTCTGCCGCCTATATCAAGGAATAGGTCTTGTTCTGAGACCGGCCCCAGGAGACCTCCTCCTGCTATACAGGCCTCCATTGTTTGGCTGCTTGCCCCTTCACTCAACATGAGTTCAATAAATCTAGGGATTCCGGTGGAGGCATAGGTTCCCGGCCCGTAAGGCGTATCCGTGCCGGTGGGCTCAGGAAGCAGCACATGGATCATCCCCCCTAGGCCTGCCGAATTGTCCCGAAGGGTAACCCCCACACAGGAACCCAAGTATGCCTCCAGTGCACCCTTTCTCTTTCCGCTAATCACCATGTCGCCAGTAGGAACTATTTCAGTCGCCATATTCAAGTGGCCTCCCCAGGGGTGCCTAAGGTCAAATTCACTCAAACTCCTCTACAAAAGATATATCGCCATTTGAGGGCCAAAAATGAGAAAATATTTTTAACATGTTAAAAGGCCTTGATTTGTAATGACTAGGAATGCTTCTATTAGAAACTGGTCTTGAGATAAGCTGGAGGGAAAAATGAAGATCGCCATGTGCCAAATAAATCCAAAGATTGGTGATTTCACTGGGAACCTGCAATTGATCCTGAGGGCAGCCAGGGGGGCTGAGCAAAGAGGGTGTGATCTGGCAGTATTCCCTGAGATGTGCACTATGGGATATCCTCCTAGGGACCTATTGGAGCATGACTCATTTGTAAAGGCCAATCTGTCCACCCTGGAGCAATTGGCCCGAGAAGGTGTTAATATTCCGTTTCTGTGCGGCTATGTGGATCGCAATCCATCTTCTGTGGGGAAACCGCTCATAAATAGCGTGGCTCTCATAGAAAAAGGAAAGATAGTCTCAAAAGGGGGCAAAAGGCTGCTCCCCTCTTACGATGTCTTTGATGAGACACGTTACTTTGAACCAGCCCAAAGAAGTTTGGTTTTTAATTTAGGAGGCGAAAAAATTGGGGTCACCATCTGCGAAGACATATGGAACCTCGAACATGTCCCAGGGGTTCCAACCTATAACCTGGACCCTGTAAGCGAACTAGTGGAGCAAAACAGGATAACGATGCTCATTAATATCTCCGCCTCCCCGTTTACCATTAACAAAGGACAGTTGCGCCTCAAGATCCTTAAAGCTATTGCTAAAAGATTCCACATCCCTGCCATTTACTGTAATCAGGTGGGAGGGAATGATGAGCTCCTATTTGATGGATCCAGTATGGTGGTGGATGCCAATGGCAGGCTGGCCGCCCTTGGCGCGCAGTTTGAGGAAGACATCCTGATCTGGGATTCTCAAGAAAATTATGACGAACTTGAGGATCCATGGCTTGAAGAGGAGGCCGCTGTGCTCAAGGCCCTTGTGATGGGTACAAGGGATTACACCAGAAAGTGCGGATTTAACAAGGTTCTTGTGGGGCTGAGTGGAGGGATTGACTCCTCTTTGGTTGCCTGCATCGCGGCCCAAGCCCTTGGGCCTGAAAATGTGATGGGGGTCAGCATGCCCTCCAGGTACACATCTGAGATGAGCAAGGAAGACTCTAAGAAACTTGCCCTCAACCTTGGCATCAGATACGAAGTAGTGCCAATAGAAGAGATTTTCACTATATATAAGAAGACGTTGTCTGATCTCTTTAAAGGATTGCCTGAAGACGAGACTGAGGAAAACATACAGGCTCGCATCAGAGGCAATATCCTCATGGCGCTGTCCAACAAGTTTAATTATTTGGTCCTTGCAACCGGAAACAAGTCGGAATTTGCCATGGGCTATTGCACCCTTTATGGAGACCTTACAGGCGGGCTGGCTGTCATCTCTGATGTGCCAAAAACTATGTGTTACAGACTGGCTCGACATATAAACCGAGACAAGGAAATCATACCTGAGCGGGTCCTAACCAGGCCCCCCTCTGCAGAGCTGAGGCCCAACCAGACTGACCAAGACTCACTACCGCCCTATCCCGTGCTGGACGACATACTGGAAGCCGCTGTGGAAGAGAGGCTCAGCATGGAGGAAATCGTTGCCAGGGGGCATGACCCCGATCTGGTCCGTGAGGTGCTGAGGCGTCTTGCCCTCAATGAATACAAGAGAAGACAGGCTCCCCCAGGGCTTAAGGTCACCTCCAAGGCATTTGGTTTTGGCAGGCGCTATCCCATTGCATGCGCCATCGGCCCATACTGAAAGCCCCGTTGCCGGGATAAAAGCCTTGGGGCTGTGCCCAACTCCAAGTTTTTTGAAACAATTACCCTTAAACTCCACTAAAGGATTTCCGATTACTAAAATATGTAAATCCAGGCTGATTCTGAAGGGATCCTATGACTGTTAAAAAGAAATTCTTCTGGTGGGGGTGCGGTGCAGCAGCTCTATATGTGCTCTTGAGCTATCACTTCATCTTTTTTGGTTGGAGAAATGTTAAGATCCTCAAAAAATCCCAGCCCACCTTGGAATACACCTTTTTCAGCGTTCATGGGAAAAAAATCCCTAAGATCCTGGCTATTGATCAATTACGAGAAGACGGGATAGGTGACCTCTTGGTAGAGATGGGGATGTTGAGTGAAGAACAATTAGAAATCTACTTGGAAAAGTACGAATACGGAGAAGAGTAAAACCTAGAGCTCGAAGTCAACCTTTATCTTGAACATCTTGAGAGCAGGGAGGTTTAGTATATCGGTAATCCCTGTTTCCTTAGAAATCTCATCCAGTGCCTTTTTAATAGCATCCATGTCGGGGGCAATAAATGTGAACCACACATTGTAGGGATTGTCGCGAAGGTAGTTATGAGTAACCCCCGGATATCGATTGACAACTTCAACGAATTGATCCAGCCTTTCCTCCGGCACCTTTGCGGCACAAAGGGTGCTGGTAAAATTAAGCCTATTGGAATGGAAGTTCCCCCCTATCCTTCGTATGACACCTATCTCCTTGAGCCGTCTTACCCTTTGAATCACCTCTTCCTCGCTCAGCTCAAGCCTTCTGGCCACCTCCCTGTACGGCCTGGATATGATTGGAAAATGGGATTGAATCTCATTCAATATGCTTCTGTCCACATGATCCATTCTATCTCCCCTTAAGGATGACTTTGCCCCTTTGAAAATTAGCTGGACTTTTTGTGTGGCTCATACGCGCATAAGGGCTCCTCTGCCAAGAAATCGCCGGTGGCCTCATATGCCCTGGCCCTGCAACCCCCGCACACCCTTATGTATTCGCACCGGCCACATTTGCCTTTGTAGGACGAAAAGTCCCGCAGTTGCTTAAAGATATCTGAATTCTCCCACACTTCCCTGAAACTGGAAACCTTAAGGTCACCGCAGTTAAGCTCCAGGTATCCACAAGGTTGGACAATACCATCATAGGATATAAAGCAAAAGGATGTGCCGCCAAGACAGCCCCTGGTAACCGCGTCCAGCCCATAGGTCTCAAACGTGACCTTCTCTCCCCTGGCACGGGCCTCTTGCCTAAGCACCCTGTAATAGTGGGGAGCACAGGTTGCCTTGAGATGGATGGAGACCTTGCCGCGCATTTCGTAAAACCAGTGGAGCAGGCTTTCATACTCTTGGGCCTCTATTTCCTGGTCAGCCAGGTCCTTGGCCCTGCCTGTGGGGACCAAAAGAAACAGGTGATGGGCCTCTGCACCCAATTTTACGGCAAGGTCCAGAATCTCCCCAATGTATTGGGAGTTGTGCTTGGTCACAGTGGTGTTTATCTGAAACGGGAGTCCCGCCTCTTTCAATAGGGCTATTCCTTCCAAGGCCCCCCTAAACGCGCCAGGGACCTTGCGGAAGGCATCATGGAGGGCCTCATCGGGGCCATCAAGGGATATGCTCACCCTCTTGATGCCGCTTTCAATCATTCGAGTAACGATATTTTTGGTGAGTAAGGTCCCATTGGTGGCCATCACCATCCTCAGGCCTTTTTTGTCTCCCCATGAGCTTAGCTCAAATATGTCCTTCCGGAGGAGCGGCTCGCCCCCTGTCAAGATAATAATGGGGGAGCCTACCTCTGAAATTTCCTCAAGGATCTGCTTGCACTTCTCTGTGCTGAGCTCTCCAGGATAAGGCCCTTTGTCTGCTGAGGCCCTGCAATGGACGCAATTCAGGTTACAGGAGCGTGTCAACTCCCAGGCCACTAATCTCAACTCAGCCTTTCCATGTCTTGACCCGGTCATTGTGTTGGGTGACAGATTATGATGATTTTATTTATTGGCATGTCTATGTTAACCCCTGAGCAGGGAGGCCGCCTCCTTGGCAAAGTAAGTGAGGATCAGGTCCGCCCCTGCCCTCTTGATTGCGGTAAGCACCTCCATCATAACCCTCTGGCCGTCGATCCATCCCTTCGCGTCGGCAGCCTTTACCATGGCATACTCTCCGCTAACATTATAGGCGGCCACCGGCACCGCACTGATCCGTTTCACAGCGCTAACTATATCCAGGTAAGCCATGGCAGGCTTTACCATAATCAAGTCAGCCCCCTCTTCCAAATCGAGTTCCACCTCGCGCAAGGCCTCCCTGGAGTTGGCTGGATCCATCTGGTATCCTGACCTGTCTCCAAACTGAGGCGCAGACCCTGCCGCCTCCCTGAAGGGCCCATAAAAGGCAGAGGCATACTTTACCGCATAGGAGAAGATTGCGACATCTTTAAATCCTTCCTGATCCAAGGCCTTTCTTATTACCCCCACTCTGCCATCCATCATGTCAGAAGGCGCGACCATGTCAGTGCCGGCGCGGGCGTGACTCAAGGCCTGTTTGGCCAAAAGCTCGAGGGTGGCATCATTATCGACCTGGTCATCCCTGATCACGCCACAGTGGCCATGGTCCGTATACTCACACAAACAGACATCGGTGATCACGACCATTTCTGGAACCACTTCTTTGATAGCTTTGACCGCCCTCTGGACAACCCCGTCATCAGTCCATGAGCTGCTCCCCACAGGATCTTTTTTATCAGGAATGCCAAATAGTATAACTGAAGGCACTCCAAGGGCCCAAGCCGCCTTCGCCTCGCTGGCCACCGTGTCCGGGGAAAAGCGGAACTGCCCGGTAAGGGAAGCTATGGGTTCCCGAACCCCTTTGCCCTCTTTTACAAACAGAGGATAAATCAAGTCCTGGGGCGACAAAGAGGTCTCTCTAACCATCGCCCGTATGGTGGCAGTTCGCCTTAGCCTTCTTGGCCGAAAAGTCAAATCCATATTCAAACCTCTCCCTTTATCTCGTCATCCGTCAGATAGCAGGCCGGATCCGGCGCCCATATGTCTCCAGTTACGGCCTCCGCCCTGACCCTGAAGTTCCCGGCGCACACATCCAGCCATTTACAAACCGAACATCTTCCCTTTACATGCTTTTTTTTCTCCTTCAGCTTTGCCATCAGGGGATCTGATAAATCCTGCCATATCTCGCTAAAAGGTCTCTCCCTTACATTTCCGAAACTGTAATGGCGCCAAAACTGGTCGGCATGCACAGAACCATCCCAGCTAACACACCCTATCCCCCTCCCTGAGTTATTCCCTTCGTTCATCTTGAGCAGCTCCAGGACCTCTGCGGCCCTAGGATTTCCCTCCCGCTTCATCCTCAGATACAGATACGGCCCGTCAGCGTGGTTGTCAACGGTGAGCACTTCCACGGGCTTTCCCTTTTCATGCAATTGTCTGGTCCTGTCAATGATCAAATCCAATGCCGCCCTAGTCTCTTGATGAGAGAGGTCTTCTTCCACCAAGTTTGAACCCCGGCCAGCATATACTAAATGATAAAAACAAATCCGGGGGATATCTTCCTCTTCAATAAAGTCAAATATCCGCGGAATCTCCTTCACATTCATCCGGTTCATTGTAAACCTGAGGCCCACCTTGAGCCCAACGGCTTTACAATTCCTGATCCCCTCCAGGGCCTCCCGGAATGCTCCCTTTTTTCCCCTGAAATTGTCATTCACTGCTTCCATCCCATCCAGGCTGATTCCCACGTAGGAGAGCCCTATGTCTTTCAACTCTGCAGCCTTTTCCTTGGTAATAAGGGTCCCGTTGGTGGATATAACTGCCCTTATCCCTTTTTCAACCGCATAGTTGGCAAGCCCTGTCAGATCGGGCCTAACCAGGGGTTCTCCGCCACTGAAGAGTAGCACAGGGACACCAAACCGGGCCAAATCGTCGATTAAGGCCATCCCCTCTTCTCGGCTCAGCTCCTTTTGTTCACCCCTTTCCTCGGCCCTGGCATAGCAGTGGATACACTTAAGGTTACAGGCCTTTGTCACATTCCATACCACCACTGGTTTTTTATCTGCAGAAAACTGCAACAGATGGGAGGGAAGGGAGCCGGAATGCCTCCCATAGCGCAGCGCATCAGATGGCTCCACTGTTCCACAGTAAAGTTTAGAGATACCTATCATTGCCTAATCCCTCGCATAAAAAACGGGGGCTCCAGCTTTAGCCCCCTTTTGTTGTGCAATCCCTTTTACTCGCTACCGCCCATTAGCTGAGGGCACCTTCAGGGTGAAAGCCTTGCCTGTAATACTTCTTAATCAGATCGCTGATAAAGCTCTCCATATCCTTTACAGCCGCCTCTGTTATCACGAACTCATCGACCCCTGCCCTCTCCTTCACCAGCCTCAATCCATACTCTAACCTTTTTGCAAGGCCAAAGGCAAGAGCCCCAGCATCCTGGCCCTCGGCTACCGCCTCCTCTATAATGGCGTCCACAGCTCCCTCGTCAAAGGTTATCTTGACATCCACCTTGTCATGCAAGGCAGCCTCTTCCACCTTTACCTGGTCATATAGATCCTTGAACTCTTCAAGGGCCGCGGTAAGATCTGTAACATTCCTCAAATGAAGTGTGGCAATAATATCCATGCGCCGCTCAGAGAGAGGGAAACCTGCCTTGCCTTCGTAATACTCAAGCCTCTCCTTGATATAGCGCCGGATATTTTCAATCTCAGCCTTCCTGGCTGCCTCAAAGCGCTCTTTCAGGCCAGGATCATCGGGATTATTCAGGAGCTTTTCCAACTCCTCTTGGGGATTTTCCACCACTTCTTGGGTAACCAGGAATCTCTTGATTTGAGTTGAAGGGAGTTTCTTTTCAAAAGGAATCAAGAGCTTTTCAATAGCACTTACCAGTCCCCTGGCACCTGTCTTCTCTTGGGCTGCTCTTTCAGCAATCATTTCCAGGGCCTTCTCTTCGAACTTGATCTCTATGCCATAGGCCTTGAAATCCAACTTTTTGCTCAAGATTATAGGATTATTAGGATTTTTAAGGATTTCCACCAGGTCTCCCTTTGTCAGCTCATCAAAGACCACGATCACAGGGAGCCTGCCCACGAACTCCGATTCAAAACCGAACTCTATTAAATCTTGAGGCCGTACCTCTTTTAGGATATCCCATTGAACCTCGCGGCTGCATACTTCGGCCTCAAACCCTAATCCCTGCTTCTGCAGTCTCTTTTTGATGATTTCGGCCAGATCAGAGAAGGCCCCGCTCATTATAAAAAGAATGTTTTTAGTGTTTACCACCTTGCGTTCTCTTTTTCCGGTTCTCCTGTAATGCTCAATGGCCTGGATCTGAGAGATTGGATCATGTGGGACCTTGAGGTCCACCTCAGTCTCCTCCATGGGTTTTAGAAGGGCTCTCTGCACACCGGTCCTTGATACATCATGGCCGATGATGTTGTGGGCTGATGCGATCTTGTCAATCTCGTCAATGTATATGATCCCATGTTCCGCCAGCTCTATGTCCTCATTAGCCTCATAGACCAGATCCCGCACCAGATCTTCCACATCTCCGCCAACATATCCGGTCTCGCTGAACTTGGTGGCATCGCCCTTTACAAAGGGAACACCAAGTTTTTGGGCAATCAGTTTTATCATGTAAGTCTTGCCTACTCCTGTAGGACCGATCATGAGCACATTGTTTTTGATCATGCCCACCTTGGAAGGGTCATTTTTCTTCCCCCTTTTGGCGGCCTTTACCCTATTGAAATGAGTGCAGATCTTGGTTGAAAGTATTGCCTTGGCCTCTTTTTGCTTGACCACAAAGTTATCCAGATACGCTTCTAACTCCTCGGGAAGCATGTCAAAGGCGGGTAATTTGTCTCCTTCACGCCCTCCAGTGCGGCCTTTCTCTCCTTCTGGGTCTCCTTTAGGAAAAACAAAAGGGGAAATAACCCTTACCCTGTTTCCATACTTTTTGGACAGGTATTCGCTGAGCTCTTTTTCAAGCTCTTTTTGATTGGGGATCTTTCCACCCCTTTCTTTCTCAATGGCGGTCATTTGTTCCTTTTCCATGATTTTTCCTTTCCCCTCTGATCTTGTTATTTTTTTGCCGTTAAAATTAAAGGGAAATTTTTTGTTTTTTTGTTTCTAATTTAATATATTCATTAAATTACATATTTTCAACTACTATGGCCCCTAAGACCACGCACTCCAATATGTGGCTCCATTGATATTGACTCATTGGTCCCCTTCCTCTAGATTGTCCTTTATCCAAAGTAGCCCAAAACCGTTTGTGGAGTTAACATGGCCGCACGATTAGAGATCAGATTGAAAAAGCACCTATTTGACGCTGAGGGAGAAGGTGTGCGAAAAAAGGCAAGCCAGTATTTCGGTATTCAGCTTGAAGGTGTTCGCACAATCCGGGTCCTTACTATTGATGCCTCGCTAAGCCCCTCCCAATTAGAGAGGATCCGCACTGAAATTTTCACCAATCCCGTAACGGAGGAGTCTTCCTACTCTCCTACTGCCCGGGATTTTGATTGGATTATATGGGTTGGCTTCAGGCCAGGAGTGAGGGATACGGCAGGTAGCACCGCGGTCGAGGCCATAGAAGATCTCCTTGGTATAACTTTCAAGCCTGGCGAGGCTGTTTACACCTCCAAAATTTATGAAATTAAAGGCCGGATCAAGAAAGAGGAAGTCGAAAAAGTTGTAAAAGAACTGCTCGCAAACGAGCTCATCCAGCAATGGAAGATTATTTCCCCAGAGGACTGGAATCCGGCTAACGGGATAGGCTTCCCTGTCCAGAAGGTTGAGCTGAGGCACGAACCACAGGTCTCCACCATTGCCATAGATAGTGATGAGCAGCTTAGGCGCCTTTCAGTGGAGAGAAACTTGGCCTTGCACGACCAAGACATCCCTGTAATTCGCGCCTACTTCCTCAGAGATGACATCCGCGAGGAAAGAAAAAAGGTTGGGCTGGATTTACCCACAGATGTGGAACTGGAATACATCTCTCAGGCCAGGAGTGATCATTGCAATCATAATACGTTCAAGGGCCTTTTTCATTATCGCGATCTTTTTACAGGAGAAGAAAGAGATGTTGACAATCTGTTTCGCACATGCATTGAACAGCCCACCCTGGAGAACATGAAGCAAAAGGACTGGGTGATATCGGTTCTTTGGGATAACGCGGGAGTGGGACGGTTTGACAACGACTATTATTATGCGATTACAGGCGAAACCCACAACAGCCCTTCCAACATGGAGGCATACGGAGGGGCCTTAACTGGCATTGTTGGGGTTTACCGCGATATAATGGGCACTGGAAAGGGCGCCAAGCTTATCCTTGGCACTTATGCCTACTGTGTGGGACACAGGGACTACTCCGGCCCCCTGAAGCCCCACCTTCACCCGCGCAGGCTTTTAGACGGCGTGGTCGAGGGGGTGCGCGACGGCGGAAACAAGAGCGGCATTCCCACCCCCTATGGACTCCTTCTCTTTGATGACAGCTTTATTGGCAAGTGCCTTGTCTTTGTCACCGCAATGGGCATAATGCCCGCCTTAGTGGCCGGAGAGCCTTCCCACAAAAAGACCACGAGCCCCGGGGATCTGATCGTGATGTGTGGCGGCAGGGTGGGGAAGGACGGAATCCATGGGGTGACGGCCGCCTCAGAGGGCTATAGCCAACATACACCTGCAGGCCACGTGCAGATAGGGGATCCTTACACCCAGAAAAAGATGCACGACTTTCTCTTAGAGGCAAGAGATGAAGGGCTGATTGCCTTTATTACGGACTGCGGCGGAGGGGGGCTATCGTCGGCTGTGGGAGAGTCGGCCCGTTTCAGTAACGGCGCCCGGGTTGATCTGGACAAGGTTCCCCTTAAATACGAGGGGCTTGATCAATGGGAAATCTGGGTCTCTGAATCCCAAGAGCGGATGATAGTGGCTGTCAAACCTGAACACCTGAATAGATTCATGGCCCTTTCACAAAAGCACGCGGTAGAAAGTACGGTGATTGGGGAATATAATGACTCAGGCTACCTTAAGCTGGACTATAAGGGAAAGACGTGCGCTTACATCAGGATGGATTTTCTCCAGTCCGACTTCCCCCAGTGGGAGTTTGAGGCCCACTGGATCCCCCCTGATAAACGAGGGCTTACTGAGCCTGTAATAGCAGAACCCCAAGACCACGGCCAACTGCTTAAGGAGATGCTTTCCAGGCCCAACATCTGCTCCAGGAACTGGATTGCCAGGCAATATGACCACGAGGTGCAAGGGGGGAGTGTGATAAAGCCCCTTGTGGGAAGAGATCTGGACATACCCTCAGATGCCGCAGTGGTCCGCCCGATCCTGGAGAGAACCGGGGGGATTGTCATCTCCCAGGCCCTCAATCCCCATTACTCACTTATCGACACTTATCACATGACAGCAGCCACCATTGATGAGGCCGTAAGAAAGGTGATCGCTGTTGGAGGAGACCCCGAACACCTGGGTGGCGTGGATAACTTTTGCTGGCCGTCGATTCAATACGACCCGGAGAAAAATCCAGACGGAAAATACAAGGCCGCCCAGCTGGTTAGGTCTAACTGGGCATTGAGGGACTACTGCCTTGCCTATGGTATTCCGCTGTTGTCAGGCAAAGACAGCATGTACATTGACGGAAACGTGGAGGGCCCTTTTGGAGAGAGAAGAAAAGTATCAGGGCTCCCTACCCTGCTTTTCACGGTCAGCAGCGTGATCGAGGATATCACCAAGTGTGTCACCCTGGACCCAAAGCGTTCCGGGGAGCTGATTTACATATTGGGTCTTACTAGAAATGAGCTGGGAGGCGGCGAATTTTATCAACTAATGGGCCATATAGGATTAAACGTGCCTAAGGTGAAGGCTGAGGAGGTTCTTCCTCTTTACAAGGCCTTGGCAAGGGCAATTTCAGACGGACTTGTGGCCTCTTGCCATGCAGTGGGCAGAGGGGGGCTGGGCGTGCATCTTGCTCTCATGGCCATGGCAAGCGGCCTGGGCATGGAAATTGATCTAGACCTTGTGCCCCGGGAAGGGCCTGTCAAAACTTTCCAGCTATTATATTCGGAGTCGTGCGGGAGATTCCTGGTTACTGTGGCACCTGAGCTGAAGGAAAAATTTGAGGCCCTCCTCAAGGCTCTTCCCTTCTCGCTGATCGGCCAGGTCATCCCTGACCCCCAGCTTATGGTCAAGGCTGACAATGGAAACACTTTAATAAATGAAAATATCCAGAATCTAAAAGATTCATGGCTCCGGCCTTTTGGGGAGTTGATATGAAAAAAATAAAGGCTATGGTTTTAACAGGATACGGCCTCAACTGCGACTATGAGACTCATTACTGCCTGGAATTAGCCGGTGCAGAATCCGAGAGGGTCCACATAAACCAAATCATTTTCAGGACCCAAGAGGAAAGCAATGTGCTGGACCCTTATCATATTCTGGTCTTCTGCGGGGGATTCAGTTGGGGTGATGACCATGGCGCGGGAGTACTAATGGCCTCCAAATTGCGCCATCACCTGGGCGATGAGCTGATACGGTTTCTGGAGCAGGGAAAACTGGTGCTTGGAATCTGTAACGGGTTTCAGACATTGGTAAACTTTGGGCTTCTCCCCGGCTTCCACAGCGACTACACACAGCGGAAAGTGGCCTTAACTTACAATGACACTGGCAATTTTATAGATATATGGGTAAAAGTTAGAATAAATCCTGATAGTCCCTGCATATTCACAAGAGGCTTGGAAGAGGTTGAATTGCCCGTAAGGCACGGCGAAGGAAAATTCTATGCCCCGGAGGCAACCCTTGAACAGCTCATTGGCAATGGGCAAGTGGTGATGCAGTATGCCTTGTCAAATGGTGAGGCAGCCCAAGGCAAGTGGCCTGAAAACCCAAATGGTTCACTTTACGATGTGGCAGGGATATGCGATCCTACAGGTCGTGTCTTTGGCCTGATGCCCCATCCGGAGGCCTTTAACCACTATACCAATCATCCGCGATGGACATATTACAAAGAGGGTAGCAGAAGCGATGGAACCGTTTCGGAGCCATTGAAGCCCCAAGGAATCAAGATTTTTCAGAATGCGGTTAAATTTGTTTCTAGCATCTAAACATGTAAAACTAAAATTTTTGTTGACAGCCGCATTATTTTTTGTGTGTTTGGAGGGAGACGAATCTCAAAATTAGTCTCTAGACCTTGGGGGTGGATAATGAAACTCAGTAAAGTATTAGAAATCATTGAAGGAAAGCCTATTACAAAAAACGTGGACCTGGACCAAGAAGTTGAGATGGGCTGCGGTGCTGACCTAATGAGTGATGTGCTAGCTTTCACCCATGAAGGAACTATCCTTATGACCGGGCTGACCAATCCGCAAGTGGTGCGCACCGCCGAGATGGCCGGGATCAAGGCCATCGTGTTTGTGAGGGGAAAGATACCGCCTGATGAAACAATAGCGTTGGCCGAGGAAAAGGGCATACCGCTCTTGAGTTCAAAGTACACAATGTTCGAGACCTGTGGCCGCCTTTACAAGGCCGGGCTTCCCAGTTGTGGGCTTTTTGAATTAAGCATTCAGCGATGGCGTGAGGCTTTTAAGGAGTGATGGAGCAAAACGAAAAGCACGAAATTACTAAACTTCAAGAACTCGCCTATGAACTCAGGGTTGAGCAGGCCATGACCAAGGAGGTCATTTCAGTAACCCCTGAAACCACAATGACTCAAATCAGGGAGATCCTGAGGGATAACCGAATTTCAGGCCTCCCAGTGGTTAAAGACGGGCAGATGATAGGCTTGGTAACTGTGGAAGACTTAATCAAGGCCTTGAGTTCCGGCCAAATGGGATGTCCTGCCTCTGATATGATGACCCCAAATCCTGTTACTATATATGCAGATGAATTACTTGTGAGTGCTGTTGAAAAATTTACCAAGCACGGCTATGGCCGGTTTCCCGTAATAAACAGGCAAGGCGAATTGGTCGGTATCCTCACCCATGGAGATATCGTCCGCGCCACACTGAAACGCCTGGAGACCGATTATCACAAGGAAGAAATTCATCGCTACAGGGCCAGCCATATCTTCCAGGATATTGTTGCCGACAGGGTCGGCCTGGTTTTCGGTTACCAAGTAGTTGCAAGGGACTTCAACCGCGCCGGGGAGGTTTCCAGCAAGCTCAAGAAGACCTTAGGAAGACTGGGGATACATCCGCAGATTATAAGACGTGTGTCGATAGCTACCTATGAAGCAGAAATGAATATGGTTATCTATACAGAAGGAGGTGAAATTGTTGCCGAGGTACGGCCCGATCGCATCAGAGTGGACGCTTTGGATAAGGGGCCGGGCATTGCCAATATAGAAGAAGCCATGAAACCCGGGTTTTCTACTGCTCCTGATTGGGTCCGAGAAATGGGCTTTGGAGCAGGCATGGGATTGCCCAATATCAAGGCCTCTTCAGACAAGCTCACCATTGACTCCACCCTTGGCGTGGGTACACATCTTACATTTATTGTAGAGTTCCCTAAGGACCTGCTGAAATAGCCCCTTCCCCCTATACATGTAATGACCCTGAGGGACAGTGCCCCCAGATTTAAAGGCCGCCTATATATTGGAGCTTGCGAGAACAAATTGGG
>JAMOVZ010000005.1 GCA_027061865.1 Desulfobacterales bacterium | reverse complement strand
TTGATTCTAGATATGCACCTGTCAAGTTCCTCGGATTTATCCACCACTCCGGCCCCCTGTGCCCCTTGGAAAACCAATACCCAACCCTCAACCTGGTTCCCTGTTGAAACCTCACCCCCATGGCCCAAGGATATGGCTTTAGAAGAAGTGATCCTCAAGAGGCGCTCCAAAAGAAATTTTATATCACGATTCACAGACAAATCCCGCTTAATGGTGCTGCTCAGTTGCCTATCAAACGCCCATGAATCTTCTTACAACCAGTGCCTCCAGGTCCGATTCCTGCTAAACCACGTTGAGGGCCATGAGCCAGGGCACTATCTGCTCGACTCCGCTAACACCAGGTACGGCTTGATTGACCAGGGGGAATTCACCCGTGCCATGGCTGCCATCTGCCTGGATCAGATGTGGCTTTCAATGGCCGCTTTTCACTTCATGTTTGTGGCGGAGCTCCAGCACTTGGATCGCGGGATAGGCCCCCGGGGGTATCGCTATGCCATGTTGGAGGCTGGCAGGCTGGGAGAACGCATTTATATGGTATCCACCGCTTTAGACCTGGGATGCTGTGGAATAGGGGCATATTACGATCGAGAGGCGGCTCAACTCCTTGACCTCCAAGGAGGAGAAAGGTTACTTTACCTGGTGGCATCTGGGCCGGTCAAAAAGTGAATCCTCCTGAGGGGAGATCATGGAACCCATTGCTAAAAATATCATGGTTTCTCGTTTTCATACCATCTCTCACAGCGCTACTGTGGCCGAGGCAGTAAGGGCATTTAAAGAAGCAGGTGGTCCCGGAGAGAAGAGAAGGGTCTTTGGGATGATGGTGGTTGACGAGCAAGGAAATCTCATTGGGATGCTCTCCATGTACGACATCCTGCTCCTCTTGAGGCCCAAACATATCCACATTTGGGCGGATATGAGCGACATAGACATAAGCGGCATAATAGATACGGTGTGTGAGAGGGCGCGTTCCGTAAAAGTAGAAGATATAATGACTACGGAACTGATCACTGTAAGCCCGGACACTCACCTGTTCGCCATTTTGGATATTATGCTGCGCAAGCACGTAAGGCGCCTCCCGGTCATTGACAACGGCAAGATAGTAGGCATTGTCTATATTTCCGACCTCTTCTATTTTCTTTACGACAAGCTTGCAGGGGATGGCCTTTGAGCCATGGGAGTGGTTGAGAAGCACAGTATGCTTTCAGGCTTCAAGGTGCGAGAGGCTATGCGAAGGCAGGTCCTAAGCCTCCCTGATTCAAAATCCGTAGGCAAGGCGATCTCGCTTTTAATAAAGTACAAGATAAGCGCCCTCCTTTTAACTGATGGAGATGGAAGGCCTTCCGGAGTCGTTTCAAAGACCGACATCATGAACGCCTATTATGCTGATTTCCCATTGGACCAGGAACTAAGGAGCATCGCTGCGGCCTCTCCCATAACATGCACTGAGCAAGATCCCCTGGAAGCCGCCCTGGAAGTAATGCGTCAAAACCGCATCTACCGTCTGTATGTTTACGACCAAGCCCATACCCGAATAGTGGGCTTATTAGCCTATCCCGACATAGTGGGGCTCTTGTACCGGTTGTGCCGCAGTTGTAAAAGAAATTATTTGATCCAAAAGGGGGTTCGCGAAGAAGCTGAGGTAATAAGGAGATTTACTGTAAAAGAGGTGATGACCCCCAATGTGCAGAGCAATAGGGCCAACGATACCCTCTACACCCTGATGGAGGCCTTGAGCCAGTACCGCTTTGGCGCAGTGCTTATCAAGGACCACTCTGACAATCCTGTGGGTGTAGTATCAAAGACAGATCTCATCTTGGCATACAAGCATGGCATAAGCCCGGAGAGGCCAGCTCACGAAATCATGTCAAGCAAGGTCCATGGCTGCGAAGCCAGTGCCTATCTTGCTGAAGCAATTCAGCAGATGATCTTTTCCGACATCCACCGCCTGTTTGTTTACCAAGACCGCCCTGAAAATATCGTGGGGGTATTGTCCTTTACAGATGCGGCCCGGGTGAGGTCCGGCTCATGCCGGGCCTGCCTTACCACCAGGATCAAGATTGAGGATCAGGGAATCTGATTCCCACCTTGAGAAAGGAACTCCATAACCTCTTTCCACCACCCCTCCTTCGGGGAGCTTGGCCAGTCATTATGGCCTGCTCCTGGGAACACCCACAGCCTCTTCTTTCCCGGAAGGGATTCATAGAGGTTGAGGCCGAACTCCTTCGGCACAATTTCGTCTTTTTCTGCTACTGCTACTGCCACTGGCCCTTTGAAGGCTTGCAAATTTTTCACATTATCGTATTTGTCCCGCAAAAGCAGGCCCACAGGCAAAAACCAGTAAATTTTTTTGGCCAGGTTGGCCAATGAATCCCATGGAGTGAGCATTACCAAGCCTTTTACTGGCACTTGTGGATCTGCGGCAACCCCGGCAGCGACTCCACAGCCAAGCGATTCCCCCCAGAGAAATATTGGTTCCCCAAATTCCTCGTGAGCCTTTTCTACCAGCTCCTTTGCATCAGCGACAAAGCTCTCCTCCCCCAGGCTGCCTTTGCGGCCCCCATAGCCGGGGTATTCTGCCAAAAGCACTCTATAGCCCAAGGGCGCCAGGGCCTCCACATAATAGGCGCGATTCCAGGCAGCCCCCGCATTTCCATGAAACACTACCACCACGCCCCGGCTACCCGGGGAGTCTGAAATGAGCCCTTTGTACTCACCCCCGCCCGGGGGCCACAGCTCAAGCCCCAGTCTCCTAAGCTCTTCCCTGGGTGGATGCTTTGTGTGCGGGAAGTAAAGCATGTTTCTTTGAAGAAGACAGGCTATGAAAACAAGGATTCCATAACCCGCAAGACAATAGATAAACACTCGAAAAAGCATTTCATCCCCAAGTCCTTATAGCAAAGAACCGCTTTCATTTCTACTTGCTTGGCCGATTGAGAGGGTGGACACACGGGCCTCATTGTGCTAATGGTTGACACGGAATTCCTTATTTTTGAGATTCACAAGACTGCCTGGACTGCAAATGGATGATACAGTAGTGCCTAAAAGTCAAGATAAGGCGGGACAACAAGGCAAGGACAACATATGTGCCCCGTTTCGCGATGTCAGTAATTTTGAGGACTTGTTCCTTGTCTCGCCTATCGGTGTATTTGTCGTTCAAGACAATAAGTTCAAATACGTAAATCCTGAATTCATAAGGATCTCTGGTTATAGCAAGGAAGAAATCCTATCCATGACCCCCTTGGAAATTGTGGTCCCTGAAGACAGAGAAACGGTCAGACGGAATGCCATAGATATGTTAAAAGGGAATCGAACCACCCCCTATGTTCACAGGGTGATAGATAAGTACGGGCAGGAGAAGTGGATCATAGAAAGCGTCACCTCGGTTTGCTACGAGGAGAGAAGGGCCACTCTTGGCTATTTTATGGACAATACAGAACATGAATTGGCAAAGCAGGCCTTGGCCATCTCTGAAGAGAAATTCAACAAGGCCTTTCGCTCAAGTCCAGACTGGTTCGTGATATCTACCTTGGAGGACGGCTTTTATTTAGATGTAAACGACGCCTTTTTGCGCACATCTGGCTATAGGAGGGACGAAATCATAGGCCGTTCTTCGCTGGAGTTAGGCATTTGGGTGGATCCGGATCAGAGGAAAAAAGCCCTTGAAACAATTGAGAAAGAGGGCCGGGTGAGGAACTTGGAAGTGCAGTTCAGGATGAAGTCAGGGGAGGTCCGTTGGATGCTATGGTCAGCGGAGCCCATTGAATATCACGGCGAGAAATGTATTCTGGCCATTGCTAGAGATATTACAGAGCTCAAAAAGGCGGAACAAGAAAGGCTGGAAAAGGAAAGAATCCAGGTCTTGTTGGAAACTGCGGGGGCAACCTGCCACCAGTTGAACCAGCCACTTCAATTTCTATTTTACCTGGTAAGCGAGCTGGAAGATGCCCCCCCGACCAAGGAAACCATAATGAAGCTGAAAGAGCAATGCCTGCGGCTCAAGGAGATTACCAGCAAGCTCGAAAATGTCACTACGTATAAGACCATAGATTATGTGGGGGGTAGGAAAATCATCGACATAGACGAAGCCTTGAAAGAGTAAACCTCAAACAGCCTCTTTGGGATATACCACCCTGCCACAATGACTGAGATCATAGCCCTCCATATCCCCTGCCATGGAACGGAATTCCTCTTCGTGGAGCAGGCCCAAGAAAAGCTGCACTGACTTGTCAAAGAAGCGCTCCTTGGGAATTAATAAGTCAAAGCGCTCCCACCGCCACGGCAAGAAATCGAGTCCCAGGAGCTGGGCCACCGCCCTTATGCCGGGGGCTGCATCCGCCCGGCCCGAGAAAACCTCCAAGCCCACATCCAAGTGCCGCGACAGTTCCCGATCATAACCATTAAGCTCCTTTGGATTGATTCCAGCCCCGGCAAGCTTGGAGTCAAAAAGAAGCCTAGTGCCTGTACCTTTGGGACGATTTACCACTTTGATCCCCTTTGCCTTTAGATCTCCTATCCCGCGAATCCCTTTTGGGTTTCCCTTGCCGATCAATAGCCCCTGCTCCCTGTAGCAGAAGTTCACGACTGCAGGAATTTGGACCAGTTCTTGTTGGAGGTATTGGAAATTGTATTCCTCGCCATCTTCTTGAACCAAGTGGCTGGTGGCAATGTGGGAAAGGCCTCGCCTCAGGGCCCTTATTCCGCCCATGCTTCCTAGATTGCCGAATACTGCGGCCTGACCCGCCCTTGTGTCGTTAAACATGGAAACGGCCCGATCGAGCAGAATATCGTTACTCCCAATGATCACCAGCAGGCCTTCAGGAAGAGGAGCAGCTTCACGGCGCTTTGGGTAATTTAGGGTGTTATTCTCTATCCACCTATCCACCAGGTGCCTTGGGAAAAGCCACTTTCCTGTGACCTTTGTGGCGGGAAGGCCCTTTTCTGAGACAAGTGAATAGACTACCTTTTCATTTACATCCAAGAGCCGCGCAACTTCCTTGGTATTTAATAGGGTCTTTTCTTCCATCCCTTTCTCCATCCCCTGCTAAAAAATCCTGATGGCCTCATTTGGTATCTTAACAAGCACTCTATCCCCTACAAAGACGCCTATTTTCTTGGCCTTTTCCCTCTCCATGAATACACTTACAGGGACTCCTATCTCTACTTCCACCCTTATTCCCGGCTCCTCGCCGTCCGCTGATATTCCGTGGGTGTCAAGCCCTGTCACCCTCCCCTCGAAGATTGACCCATCTTGTTCACACCTTTCACCCCTGCGAAGCAAAATCCTTCTTGGGTCTATTGAGATCTTGGCCTCTCCCCTCACCTGGGTGTTCACCTTAAACTGGATCCCTCCTTTGAGCAGGCACCGGGCCTGACCGGTTCCATCGCCTTCAAGCACAGCAGAAAAGATGTTTTCCAACGGAGAGGAAAGGGCCCTCCCTTCGTAAAGATATACTATCCGGCCAGCTGCCTTTCCAGCCTGCCGGATGTCATGGGTGGTAAATATCACAGAGATCCCTTTTAGGGCGTTAATTTCGGCAATGATCCTTTCTATCACCACTTGGTTTTCAGGATCCACGCTGGCTGTGGGCTCATCCAAAAGAAGAGCCTCAGGCGAGCAAGCGAGGGCACGGGCAATGGCAACCCGCTGCTTCTCACCGCCTGAAAGGGTCTTGGCATAACTATGGGCCGCATGCCGCATACCCACTGTCTCTAAACACCTTGCAACAATCTCCCTCCTTTGTTTTCCTGAAACCCCCCTTACCTTCAAACCAAATTCAACATTCTTGTAAACCGTTGTGGAAAAAAGCACGGGCTGCTGATGCACCATCACCACCCTTTTTCTCAGGGCCTCCAATTCCCGGCTGGAGAAGGACACCTCGTTTTCCCTAAACCGCATATGACCGCTGCTCGGGAAACTAAGGAAGGCCAGTATCTCCAAGAGGGTGGTCTTCCCTGCACCATTTGGGCCTAGCAGGGCATAGGTCACACCTTTAGCAAAATCCAATTTATCGATATCCAAGACCTTTTTATGCCCAAACACCTTTGTGACCTTTTCCAAGCTGAACAGCTTCATAGCCCTGCACTTCCCTGGATACGGTTAAGACCTGCATTTACCGCAAGGCTGATGAGAAGGAGCACCAAGCCTAGGGCAACACTCAAGACAAATTCGCCCTTGTCGTATTCAAGGGCCATGGCGGTTGTCATGGTTCGGGTATAACCCTTGGCATTGCCCCCAAGCATCATGCTGATACCAATTTCAGCAATCACCCTCCCAAATGATGCAATGACTGCAGCCACTATCCCAAAGCGCGCCTCGCGGAAGATTGCCATCCAGGTCTGAAAGGTTCCGGCCCCCAGAGTCATGGCGGTTTTCCTGTACAGGTCATCCACCCGTGTGACAGCGGCTATGGTGAGGGAGGTCACAATGGGGAGGATCAGGATCACCTGGCCTATTACCATGGCGGTCTGGGTGTAGAGGAGTTCCAAGGTTCCAAGGGGGCCCCTGCGGGAGATAAATGCATATACCGTCAGCCCCACAACCACGGTGGGAAGTGCCATCAGGGAATTTAGCACTGTGATCAGGGCGCGCCTTCCCGGGAATTGGTTCAGGGAAATCAGGAATCCGGCTGGAATTCCCACCATACTTGCAAGCAGAGTGGATGAAAGGCTGACTTTAAGCGACACATAAATTATGAAATAAAGCTCAGGGTCAAGGGAAGCCAGGAGCGAAAAAGCCGAAGCAAGGCTGTCAAAAAAGAACTCCATTACTCATCACCTTCCCATAGAGGCTGAAAAAGGATGGGCAGGAAAAAACACTTGGCGGCCTGCGATCTTGTAAGAACCTATAATCCCTTGCCCCTGAGGAGAGACAAGCCAGCGGGCAAAGCGCTCTGCCTGGGCGAACTTTACATGGGGAAAGCGGTTTGGGTTGAGGGGTATGACACCATAAGGATTGTGGAGCCGGGGATCCCCTTGGCACAGAATTTCCAAAGCCAGCCCTATGGCACGCCCAAACTTGAACTTTAGATAAGTTCCCCTATCGGTGAGGGTATAGGCCCGCTTTTCCTCCGCAAAGGTAAGGGTCTTACCCATACCCTGGCCTATTGACAGGTACCACTCCCCTAAACCCTCTGGATGAGTTAAAGGTATGGCCTTTTTACGCCCCCCCTTGAATATGACTACAGAGCGCTCCTTGAGCCTGACCCCTGTTTTCCGCCATATCTCCTGCTCTTTGATGTGTGTGCCACTTTGATCCCCCCTGGAGATAAAGAGGGCCTTTTTGAGGGCAATCCTCTTAAAGGCCTCTGCCACATCCTTCAAGCCTCTGATCCCGGCAGGATCCGAAGAAGGGCCCACCAATACAAAATCGTTATACATTACCTCCAGGCGATAAGCCCCATAGCCTTTGGCCACGAATTCCTCCTCCCTTTTTTTGGCATGCACAAAGATTAAGTCAACATTTCCCTCCATGCCATCATGGATGGCAGCCCCTGTGCCCTTTGCAAAAACCATAATCCTGATACCTGTCTTTTTTGTGAACTCGGGCAGGAGCACATCCAGGAGTCCTGAGTTCTCTGTACTAGTGGTGGTCGACATCTTTAAAGTCATAAATTTTCCAACCCCAAAAGAAGTACCGCTCCATCCCAACAAACTAGCGAGAAAAACTGAAATCAACACGCGAAAAAACATGAATACTCTCCTCCCAAGACATGCTTGCAGTTTTTTATTAGAAACATATGTAGTAAAAAAGTAATATTCAGTCAATTCATTTTATTAGATTTTAGAATTTGGGAATTGCATAACTTTCAATTACTTAAAATTACCTATTTTTACATCAAAAGCAATAATTGAAAAGATACAGTTTCCATCTTGTATTGCCCAGAGCCTTTGGCTAGTATTGCTCTGATTAAGGAGCCTCCAAGATGACCGAGCCTTCTAAAGACGGCCTTAAATGGTATGAGCCGATTCTGCTTTCACTTCTTCCCCCTTTGGCGGTGTTTTTTGCCAAGTCACTTCTTTATTCATGCCGTGAAGTGGAAATCATAGGGAGGGAAGAGGCCGAGGCCGCCATTAACCGGGCTGAAGGGAGAGCCGTTTTCGTCACATGGCATCAGCGTGTCTCATACCAATTGAGGCATCTGGCCCCCCGTGGGCTTACAGTAATGATAAGCCAAAGCAGGGATGGAGAGTATGGAGCAAGGATAGCTAGGTGGGCGGGGGCAAAAAATGTAAGGGGCTCTTCCACAAGGGGTGGTAAAGAGGCCTTGAGGGAGCTCATATCCCTAGTAAAAAGGGGTGGAACCGCAGGCATGCTGGCGGACGGCCCTTTGGGTCCACCCAGGGTAGCCAAAGTGGGCTCAGTGATAATTGCCAAAGAGGCCCAAGCCCCCATCATACCTGTTGTATGGGGAGGAAATCGCTGCTGGTGTTTGAATTCATGGGATAGGAACCTTATCCCTAAGCCATTTTCAAAAATTGTAATCAAGTATCCTCCACCCATCTGGGTTCATTCTGATGCCTCACGCAGCGAGATAGAAGGCTTCCGCCGCAAGCTGGAAGATTCTCTAAATGAGGCCTCCAAGTGGTGCGATGACTATTTTGGCGTGAATTGGCCTTGGAACAAGAGAAAAAATGCTTAACTTTAAATAATTAAGTTGTTCAAACAACAACTGGGTCAACCGCACCGGCTGATTGTAACTTGATGAGGAAAACAGCATTAAGAGCCAGGAGTAGAAGGTTATGTATCTCATAAAGGTGAAGTTCGACAAGAGCCTGGGCACATTGGAAAGGCGCATGCAAAGGTTGATGGAGGACATGTTGAGGTTGTCTAGGCCACTTATTTCAACCACGGGAGTCCAGTGGATACCAGAGGCCGATATATATGAGACCGCCGATGAGGTGCTCGTTTATGTGAGTGTGGCAGGTGTGCCCAGGGAAGACATTGAAGTCTCTTTTCACGATAGGCTCCTCGGCGTCCGGGGCGTGAGGCGCCAGAATATCCCGAAAGAGACCCCTGTTAGGCATCATCAGCTCGAAATCGGTTACGGAGATTTTGAACGCATCTTCCGCATCCCCGCCTTGATAGATCCCCAAAATATTGAGGCAATGCTAGAAGATGGAATCTTAACCATAAGACTGAGAAAGAAACCAATCGCGCGCGACGTGATAGTAGAGATAAAGACCTGAACAGGAGGCCACGAATAAACATGGAACACGAAGAGGTAAAAGAGATGGAAGAAAAAGAGCAAAAGCTTCCAGAAGTTTTGCCCATATTACCGGTAAGAGACTCTGTAATATTTCCGCGCATGGTAATACCTCTCATGGTGAGAGATAAAGAGCACTTGAAGATGGTAGACCAGGTGCTCCAGGCAGACAGGTTGCTGGTGGTGGCAATGATAAAGGATCCCGAGGCAACTGACAAGCAGCCGCCGGAAGTACACCGCGTTGGTACTGCAGGAGTGGTTCTAAAGCTTACCAAAACAGAGGAAGGCACGATAGTAGTGGTCCAAGGGGTATCGAGGGTAAGGATCGAGGAAATTTTATCGACAGAGCCTTACCAGGTAGCGCGTATCACACCCCTTCAGGATGTCGAACACACGGGCAAAGAGATAGAGGCCATGATGACCAGTACTTGGGGCCTGTTCAAGGAAATAGTTGACCTCTCTCCTCATCTTCCATCTGAATTGGTACAGCTGTCCAGAAATGTGGACCAGCCGGGCCCCCTGGCTGACATGATCATTTCAACCCTTAATATGGAGCGAAACAAAAAGCAGGAGATCCTGGAACTCCTGGATGTAAAGGAAAGGTTGAAGAAACTGATTCTGTTCCTGAACGAGGAGCTGGAGCTCCAAAAAATGGGCAAGAGGATACAGGAACAGGTGAAAAAAGGCATAGACAAGAGCCAGCGCGAGTACTACTTGAGAGAGCAGTTAAAGGCCATCCAGAAAGAGCTGGGCATTGACAAAGAAGAGCCCCCGGAGATCCAGTCCATCAAGGAGAGGCTGGAGAAGAAAGCACTCCCTGATGCTGTACGCCAGGTTGCTGAAAAGGAACTTGAGCGGCTCAGCAAGATGAGCCCCATGTCCCCTGAATATACTGTATCAAGAACTTATCTTGACTGGATCTTGGACCTTCCCTGGCTTGAATCCACTGAAGATACCATTGATATTCAGCATGCCAAGAAGGTGCTGGACAAGCATCATTACAATCTTGAAAAAGTCAAAAACCGCATACTGGAATACCTGGCCGTAAGGAAACTGAACCCAGAGCACAAAGGCCCCATACTCTGCTTCGTGGGGCCCCCTGGTACTGGAAAGACCAGCTTGGGGCGGGCGATTGCTGAGGCCATAGGCAGGAAGTTTGTCCGTATCTCCCTTGGCGGGGTCAGGGACGAGGCCGAGATACGGGGTCACAGAAGGACCTATGTGGGAGCCCTCCCAGGCCGCATCATCCAAGGCCTAAAAAAGGCCAAGAGCAACAATCCAGTCTTTATGCTAGACGAGGTGGACAAGCTGGGGATGGATTTTCGCGGAGACCCCTCCTCTGCCTTGCTAGAGGTCCTGGACCCAGAGCAGAATTATTCCTTTTCAGATCACTATCTTGAACTGGAATTCGATCTGTCTAAAGTCATGTTCATCACCACAGCAAACCAGTTGGATCCCATCCCTGCCCCCTTAAGGGATAGGATGGAAATCCTGGAGCTAGTGGGTTACACAGAGGATGAAAAGCTCCAGATAGCGACCAAGTTTTTGATACCCCGCCAGATCTCCGAGCACGGGCTCAAACGCTCGCAGGTTGCATTCAGAAAAGCCGCCCTTAGGAAAATCATCCGAGAATACACTAGAGAAGCAGGCCTCAGAAACTTGGAAAGGGAGATTGGAGCCATTTGTCGGGCCATCGCAAGAGAGGTGGCCGAGGGTAAGAAAGGGCGTTTTGTGGTGACAGAAAAGGAAGTTGAACAATATCTGGGCAAGCCTAAATACACCTATGATATGGCAGAGAGGACATCGGTGCCTGGTATTGCGGTGGGGCTTGCATGGACCCCCACCGGAGGGGACATCTTGTTTGTTGAGGCCACCATGATGCCAGGGGAAAAATCCCTGGTCCTTACGGGCCAGCTGGGAGATGTGATGAAGGAATCTGCCCAGGCTGCCCTGAGCTACCTTCGCTCCAGGGCCCATGAGCTCGGAATAGATCCTGACTTTTATAAAAAAAACGACATCCACATCCATGTCCCTGCAGGCGCCATCCCCAAGGATGGGCCTTCGGCAGGAGTGACCATGCTAACCGCCCTGGCCTCTTTGCTCACAAGAAAATCCGTCAAGCCGAGGCTAGCAATGACAGGTGAGGTGACGCTTCGTGGTATTGTGCTCCCTGTAGGCGGCATAAAAGAGAAGGTGCTTGCTGCAAGCAGAAGCGGGATAAAGGAAATCATCCTTCCCAAAGACAATCAAAAGGACCTGGACGAAATCCCTGAAAAGATCCGAAAACAGATCAAATTTCATCCAGTAAGCCGCATGGAAGAGGTCTTGGAAATCGCCCTGGGCCTTAACCACAAAAAGGCGCGCACAAAGCCCTCTTCCAACAAAAAGAAAAGGTCCAAATCTTGATCCATACCCTCTCCGGGGCATCCCATTTGTTGACAACCCCCTTATCCCACATGTAGTTTACCCCCAGCCCTTCAAAAATAACAGCGTTCTCGATTTGAGGGTCGGGGCTCCTCTTAAAAAGGCCCTCCAGGGCTTTTGGCAGGGATGGGGGGATAGAATAGAGAGGAAGGGGACGGAGAAATTGACCCCATCGATAGGACGGCCCTCAATACGGCTGAATCGGCAGGGGGTAAGAGGGTGAATACAGTCTTTTTCTTTTTAGTGGCTGCAGCCTGTGGAGTGGCTGGTTGGAGACAGATACGCTGGGATGCGGCATTCGGGAGCCCTTCCCCTATGGAGGCGCTCACCAAGGCCACGGTCCAATCAGCCGCCGACTCGGTGGAGCTTGCAATTGGCCTCATTGGGGTAATGACCTTATTTTTGGGTTTGGTCAAGGTGGCTGAGGCAGGCGGTCTTCTCAAAATAATCGCCCGCCTCATACGGCCTATCATGGTTAGGCTTTTCCCTGCTGTGCCTCCAGAGCATCCCGCTATGGGGGCAATGATCCTGAATCTTTCCGCAAATGCCATGGGCCTAGGCAATGCTGCGACCCCCTTTGGCATTAGGGCCATGCAAGAGCTTGACAAACTAAACGGCTCTCCCGGCACTGCCACAGATTCAATGGCACTTTTTCTTGCAATCAACACCTCAAGCGTTACCCTGCTGCCCACTGGAGTAATTGCCCTCAGGGCTGCTGCCGGCTCCTCTGACCCCGCTGGCATACTCCCTACTACCCTCTTTGCTACCCTTTGCTCCACAACTGTGGCAATAATTTCCGCCAAATTCTACGCACGATTTTTCAGCAAAGACCGCCCCCCGGAGGGCCCGGGCCTGAGGCAAGGCCCTGATTCTTCCGAGAAGGCTCCCGGAGCAGGCCAGGTGGAATCCGATACAAAGGCATATCCCATGTGGATTAGCCTCGTGGCAATAGCGGGGCTGGTGGCCTTGATCCCACTTGCTGTCCTATGGGGAAAAAAGATTTCGCCGTGGGTGATCCCAGGCCTTATGCTTGGCTTCCTCCTTTTTGGTTTTTTGAGAAAGGTGCGGGTATATGAAGTTTTTATTGAAGGGGCTAAGGAGGGTTTTAACGTTGCAGTAAAGATTATCCCTTATTTGGTGGCAATTCTAGTGGCAGTAGGGATGCTAAGGGCAAGTGGAGCAATGGATCTCATGGTGAATTTCTTAGGGCCCCTGACCAGCAAGCTCGGATTGCCTGCAGAGGCGCTTCCCATGGCCCTGCTGAGGCCCCTATCAGGCTCAGGGGCCTATGGAATCCTGGCCTCTCTCATAAATGACCCTTCCATTGGGCCTGACAGTTACGTGGGCTACTTAGTATCAACCCTTCAAGGCTCAACAGAGACCACATTTTACGTGATAGCTGTTTACTTCGGAGCAGTACAGGTAAGGCGCCTGCGCCACACCTTGGCAGCGGCCCTCACAGCGGATCTGGCAGGAATAATGGGGGCAGTGGCTGCATGCTCATATCTTTTCTAGCCTATTCCAGCCTTACTTTTTGAATTCCCGCAATCGCTCTTAACGCCTGGCAGGAGGCCGTTGCACGCAAGCCTGGGCCCTATTGATCTTTTATCATACTGGGGATAGCGGCCCATACCATTATGACCTTTCTGCTAATGGAGGCCACGCGCTGATTAAGGCTGCCAGCCAGGTCCCTGAACCTGCGTGCCAATGGATTCTCTGGCACTATCCCTGACCCCACCTCATTGCTTACAAGCACTGCCACCAAATTCTCTATCCCCTCCAAGGCATCAAGGAACCGGACAATGTCCCTTTCTATGGCCTCTGTGTCATCTCCATATTCCATAAGAAGATTGTTTAACCACAGGGTGAGGCAATCTACTATTACCACAATACGGTCGTGGTCGAGAGCTGCAAGGACGTTGGCTAAATCTAGCGGTTCCTCTATGGTCTCCCAATCGCTTGGGCGCTCCTTTTTGTGGCGCTCTATGCGCAAGGCCATCTCTCGGTCTAAGGCTTTGGCGGTGGCCAGGAAC
>JAMOVZ010000004.1 GCA_027061865.1 Desulfobacterales bacterium | reverse complement strand
CCAGGAACACCTTTTTCCCTTGAAACTCATTGCAGAGCCTGAGGGCGAGGCCGCTTTTTCCACTCTTGGCCCCGCCCAGGATCAATACACAACCTCTGTCCAGCTCATTTAGGCTAGGAAGCATCCTTTACACAGTGGGAAATTTTTCAGGCGAAATGTAGTCACCGAATTTCTTTTGCGCGGAGAGCAGCCTTTGCCGCTGGGCTTCCAGCACTTCAAACAATATAGAAGGAGCATTTTCAGTTTTTTGCCTGTGGAAGTCCACTGCGCGGTCTACCTTTGCCAGATTTTCCGGCACCCGGGTGGTAAACTGCTTCACATAGTCTTCATGGCTGTAGTCCTTCTGCAGGACTTGCTTAAAGAGAGGTTTTAGATCTTCGTACTTGGGAAGCAGACCAGTGGGCGCCTCAATAGCCCCCACCTCGCCATGGACTCTTCGCTCCATCCATTTGACCCACACGTGCTTGTCATGGATATCATTCAAGAAATTGCCGTTCTCATCGCGCAGGAAATAGTTCACTCCAAAGACAAGGGGTTGCCTGCTAAGCTTTTTTCCAAAGTCCAAGTTGTTTTGGATGTATTTACCCAAGGGGATGGAGACGAAGTCCTGAATGCTCATTATGTTGATTTCAGGAACTCCCTCTTTCCCTATAATGGCAAAAGTAGTCTCTGTTTCAAGGGAGGCCCCGTAAGCTATGATGCCATGGTCCCAGTTGTAACTTTGCTGCACCGGCACATAGCCCTTGGCGTCTCTCCCACCATACATGATCCCTCCCATTATCACGCCCTCAGGGTTTTCAAGTTCAGGGTCGCAATTGGCAAGTGCTGTCAAGGTGACAGTGTAACGTGCGTTCTTATGGGCAGGTGGGATGGGGTTGCCTTCTGGGTCCTTCTTGCCTTCATACCATTCGCCCGAAAAATTAATTCCCTCTTTAGGCAGCTCTTGACCCATACCCAGCCAGTATGGTTTCCCATCCTTTACCAGTACATTAGAAAATATCACTTCCCCAGGCGAAGTAAGCACTTCCCAGATTAGTGGATCATCCTTAGGGTTTACATCCTTTATGATCCCAAAGATTCCTGCCTCGGCATTCACTGCCCGGCACTCGCCCCCTATCGCCCTAAAATAGGCAATGTCATCACCCATTATTTGCTCCCCCGGGAGCATAGCCGTGGAGGTCTTCCCGCAGGCACTGGGAAATGCTCCGCCAAAATAAGTCTTTCTCCCCCCTGGCCCCCAAACTCCCATGATAAACATGTGCTCGGCTAGCCACCCTTCCCGGTCGGCCTTCCTGATGGTGAGCCTCAAAGCCAGCTTTTTTAGCCCCACGGTGTTGCCCGCATACTGGGTGTTTACTGAATAAACCGTATCCTCGGTGTAATCGATATAGATCCTCTTTTTATCGGGTTCAGCACTTACTTTCCGCTCCGTAAGTTTACCTGCTGAGTGTAGCGTGGCAAAAAAGTCGGAAAAATTCCCTCTCTTTTTAAATTCCTCATAACCTAACCGGTAGAGCAGGTTAAGGCTGTGAGACACATACCATGAATCTGTCAACTCAACACAAGGGATGCTGAAAACCGAGTTCCTTGGCCCCAGAGTAAGGAACCTGACCAGCATGGGTTTTCCCTTCATAGACCCTTTGAGAAAACCCCGAACCTCGCGAAGCCCCTCCTCCCTTTCTATCTGATTGAGGGCTTTAGGGAAGCTATCACCCTTTGGTACAAGGTATTTCGTGGCTTTCCGATCTCTTCCCTGGTCATAAATGCCGTCAAAATGAACAGTATGCCCCTCAATGGCAAGCTTGGCCTCCTCTCCTGATTCCACGGCCTTGCGCCTCGTTAGCTCCAGGCCTTCGGGAGAGTCGTCGAAGACAAGCACCTCATCGGGTTGGCAAAGCTCCACAGAATCGCCTACAAAGTCAAATAGGCGCTCATTATTCAAGGCCACTAGTTTTTGATAATTTTCGGCACTCATCTTGGCTTTTAAGATATCTTGGTATTTGGGGTTCATGGCAGGCACCTTTCTCCTTTCTGTTTGTATATTTTGTGTATTTAAGTAGTTGTTTCCAGAACCGCTCCGGGCGGTTGGAGTATAGGCAAAGCTTAGCTTGCCTGTCAACCTATGGGCGGCAATTGCCGCTTTGTTGACTTTCAGGCCTCCAACCGGTATCGTGATAAAAAATTTTGGAGGGTTAAGAAGCATGAAGTATGGGCTTTTTTTTATTTTTGTATTCATCTTTTTATTTGTCGGGCAAGCTCATGGCGAAGAGAATCTTCCAGATCTTCCCGGAAAGGGCAAGGTTCTTGAAAAATGTAACACCTGCCATGGCCTCAACTCCATCTCCAGGTCCAAGCGCACGGCCAAAGAATGGCGGAAACTTATTGGCCGAATGATAAATTACGGTCTTGAGATAGACGAAAAGGACTTGGAGACAGTGATAGAATACCTCTCAAAGTGCTGCGGAAGAAAGTAAGGCCATAGGTGGGACTCCTGATACACAATCGTCTCAAGGCTTGAAGGCAGACCCCAATTAATATTCTCTTTTTCCCTGCTCCAGCCATCCATAACAAATGGAATTTTCAGCTCTTTTCCTTGCATGGCCCTTTTGTCTTCAAGATGGCACACTTCTTGGATTTATTTAAGTAAAACCGGGATTGCTTTTAAACTTATGAGGATAAAATGCCAGAGCCAAGGTTCAAAAAAGTCCATATATATCAGTGCCCGTGCGGATACCGGTATGATCCTGAAAAAGGTGATATATCAGCTGGTTGGCCGGCAGGCACCCCATTTGAAGAGTTGCCCGAACAGCTCACCTGCCCCAGGTGCCAGAGGGCCAAGATTCATTTTAGGGAAAAGAGGTTCTCAGTGGCAGCCTGATCTCTGGTAAGGCTTTAGAGGGTGCAAGATGGCAACTTTCAATGTGGTGATATTCAAACCCTATCCCTTTGAAGTGGGCCAAAAGATTCGAATAGATGCAGGTCCGCGAAAGGGGGATTGGGAGGTAGTGGGACTCTCAGATCATAAAGTAACCCTTAAATGCCCGGTTACGGGAAAAGAGGTGAAGTGGGAGCGGTTTTGCTACTTTGTTGAGGAAAGAGTCCAGGAGTGGCCCAAGAAGGATTAAGATAGTATGATTAAAGCCTGTATCGTGATACACAACCGTATCGTTTTCATATTAACACTTTGAGTTAACGGAGGAGGAAAATTTATGGGCAAGACCGAGCAGAATCTCAGGGGAGTCGCAGGCGAACCGCCGATATTTGGCTTTTGCGAAGCAGGCCGAAAAAGAGGGGTATCCTCAGGTGGCAAAGCTGTTTCGGGCAGCTGCCGAGGCGGAAACCGTGCATGCCCACGCCCATCTCAGGGCACTTGGAGGCATAAGAAGTACTGCTGAAAATCTCAAGGAGGCCATTGCTGGAGAGACCCATGAATTTAAAAACATGTATCCCGCAATGATAGAAGAGGCGGCAGCCGAAGGGAATAAGGCGGCCGAGAGGTCATTCAGGTATGCAAACGAGGTCGAAAAGGTACATGCCGAGCTCTACCAAAAGGCCTTGGATAATTTGGACAGCCTTGAAGAAACAGACTATTATGTATGTTCGGTGTGTGGCTACACTTGTGAAAATGAAGCCCCAGAGAAATGCCCAGTCTGTGGCGCAAAGGCTGGCGCGTTCAACAAGGTGGACTAAAACTTCACCTCGGAGGTGGTAAAAATGGCAGCACCAGAAGAGATGTGGCAGTGCCAGACAGTAAATTGTGGTTATATCTACAACCCTGACAAGGGGGACAGAAAAGGTAAGATCCCTAAAGGCACCAAATTTGAAGACCTCCCAGATGATTGGAGGTGCCCCATTTGCGGGGCCAGTAAAAAGGCATTCAGGCCTTTGGCAGGGCCTGGTTCAGTGGCTGCTGAGGGATAAGGCTTATCTTGGGCTTTATCAGCCCGGCCCCTTGTTGATATTTGACACCTAGTGCTTAGATGAGTTTTGTTATAAAAAGGGTGGAAAGAATACTCCTTCCACCCTTCTAGGCAAAGGGTTGCACACACTCTATATGCCGGGTGGAATAAATCATACTGCCTAACCTTTGACACGAGGTCTTACCTTGTGATGAAGCGGGATGTGTTTTCCTACCCCAGGGCTTACCCTTTGCTTAGTTAGCCTCAAGATAGCCTTTTTATAAAGAAGGTGTAACACTTTGATTTCCCGTTGCAATGCAATAAGGCGCAACCCCGCTTCTCTTTTTGGCTTTGTATTGTCCCTTGCACTGGTAATTGCAGCAAGCTCATGCTCAAGGCCAGTAGTGTCCGTCATCCCCCCCAAGAGATCCCTTTCCAGGTTAGGTTACAGTATTCAGGTGGGTGCTTTCAGAGATGTCTCTAATGCTTCACGCCTTTGTGC
>JAMOVZ010000003.1 GCA_027061865.1 Desulfobacterales bacterium | reverse complement strand
AGTGGACTGCTCTACACGCTTGCTGGCGGTACCTCCTATATGGAAGGTTCTCATGGTAAGCTGTGTGCCGGGCTCCCCAATGGACTGCGCAGCTATTATTCCTATAGCCTCTCCAATGTTAACCTCGTGGCCGTGGGCAAGGTCCCTGCCATAGCACTTCTTGCAGACCCCCCTCTTGGACTCGCAGGTGAGAACAGACCTGATCTTGACCTTTTCGATGCCCGCGCTCTCAATCTTTTCCACCTTCTCTTCATCGATCTCTTCGTTGGCCTTGACCAGAATCTCGCCAGTAACTGGATCAATGATATCTTGGATAGCCACCCTTCCAAGCACACGCTCGCCCACTCGCTGGATGATCTCCCCGCCCTCAATCAGGGCATCGACCCAGATACCGTCAAAGGTGCCACAGTCCTCCTCGGTGATAACCGAGTCCTGGGCCACATCCACCAACCTCCTTGTAAGGTATCCGGAGTTGGCCGTTTTCAGTGCCGTGTCAGCAAGACCTTTTCTAGCACCATGGGTGGAGATGAAGTATTGGAGCACTGTAAGCCCCTCGCGGAAGTTACTGGTGATAGGGGTCTCAATGATCTCGCCAGACGGCTTGGCCATCAATCCCCTCATGCCTGCAAGCTGGCGCATCTGGTCCTTACTGCCCCTTGCTCCAGAGTCAGACATCATGTAAATCGGGTTGAAGCTCTCCACTTTGACCTTCTTTTTCCCCGGACCTTTCACCTCTTCGGTGGCCATCTCCTCCATCATCTCAGAGGCCACCCTCTCTGTGGCCTGGGCCCAGATGTCAACCACCTTGTTATACTTCTCCCCATCCGTGATCAGGCCATTACGATACTGGGCATCTATCTCTTTTACCTCCTCCTCGGCCTGCTTCAGGATCTCGCTCTTCTTCTTGGGGATCACCATGTCTTTGATGGCGATGGAAATGCCAGAGATGGTTGCGTACTTGTAGCCCAGGTCCTTTATCCGGTCTGCCAGGATTACTGTAGCCTTTGTGCCAGCACGCCTGTAGACCTCGTTTATGAGCGTGCGAAGCTCCTTTTTCTTCATCACCTTATTGACCAGGTCAAATGGCAAGGAGGGCGGAAGGAGCTCTGCCAAGATGACGCGGCCGGTGGTGGTGTCAACCAGCTTGCCGTTCATCCTCACCTTGATGGCTGCGTGAAGATCCAGCTCTCCAGCGTCATAGGCCACTCTCACCTCTTCAGGGCCTGAAAAGATCCGGCCCTCACCCTTTGCAAAGGGCCGGGACCTGGTCATGTAATATAGGCCAAGGACGATGTCTTGGCTGGGAACTATGATCGGGTCGCCATGGGCAGGGGAAAGGATGTTGTTAGTGGACATCATTAGCACCCTGGCCTCGATCTGAGCCTCAATGGAAAGGGGAACGTGGACCGCCATCTGGTCGCCGTCAAAGTCTGCATTAAAGGCCGTGCACACGAGGGGATGGAGCTGAATGGCCTTGCCCTCAATCAATATGGGCTCAAATGCCTGTATGCCCAGTCGATGCAGGGTAGGGGCACGGTTTAGCAAGATACAGTACTCCTTCACCACTTCGTCGAGGGCGTCCCAGACCTCTGAGGTCTCCCGCTCAACCATTTTTTTTGCGCTCTTGATGGTGGTGACGAGCCCCTTCTCATCCAGCTTATTGTAAATGAAGGGTTTGAAAAGCTCGAGAGCCATTTTTTTGGGAAGACCGCACTGATGCAACCTCAAATCCGGGCCCACCACGATCACTGACCTGCCGGAATAATCCACCCTCTTTCCAAGGAGATTCTGGCGGAATCGTCCCTGCTTGCCCTTCAGCATGTCGCTCAATGACTTGAAGGGCCTCTTATTGGCACCAGTAACCACCTTGCCCCGTCTTCCGTTATCGAACAAGACATCAACCGCCTCCTGCAGCATCCGTTTTTCATTTCTCACGATGATATCCGGGGCGTTGAGCTCCAGCAGCCTTTTGAGCCGATTATTCCGGTTAATGACTCTTCTGTAAAGGTCATTGAGGTCAGAAGTGGCAAAACGCCCGCCATCCAACGGGACCAAGGGCCTCAGGTCAGGAGGAAGCACGGGAATCACGTCCATTATGGTCCACTCGGGCTTGTTTTTGGACTCCCTGAAGGCGTCAATGATCTTGAGGCGCTTTGCGAGCTTCTTGCGTTTCGCCTCGCTCCTGGTGCTCATCATCTCCACACGAAGCACCTGAGACAGCTCATCCAGCTTAAGGTCCCTCAGCATTTGCTGGATCGCCTCCGCCCCAATTCCTGCCTGAAATCGATCTCCGTAATCTGCCTTGGCCTGGTGGAGCTGTTCATCACTTAGCAACATACCCTTTTCCAGGGGGGTGTCGCCAGGGTCTATAACGATATAGTTTTCAAAATACAGGACCCTTTCCAATTCCTTGAGGGTGAGGTCTAGGAGATTCCCCACCTTGGAAGGCAGGCACTTGAGGAACCAAATGTGGGCCACAGGAGCGGCCAGCTCGATATGACCCATGCGCTCCCTCCGCACCTTTGACTGGATGACCTCGACACCGCACTTTTCACACACGATACCACGGTGCTTCATGCGTTTGTATTTGCCGCAATTACACTCATAGTCCTTTATGGGACCAAAGATCTTGGAACAGAAAAGACCATCCCTTTCCGGTTTGAAGGTCCGGTAGTTTATGGTCTCGGGCTTCTTCACTTCCCCGTAAGACCACTCCCGAATCTTCTCAGGCGAGGCCAGTGAGATCCTCACTGCATTAAAACTTGAAGGATCCTTAGGCTTGCTGAAAAAGCTGTACAATTCTTCCAAGGCTCTGCTCCTTTTCATTTAAAAATTTTCTTATGCCGTTCCCGCTAACTCTGGTTCTGGGTGTTCTCAAAAAGCTCTATCTCAAGGCCAAGGCTCTGGAGCTCTTTCATGAGCACCTTGAAAGATTCAGGCAACCCGGCCTCGAGGATATTATTGCCCTTTACGATACGCTCATACATCCTGGTCCTGCCCACTACGTCATCAGACTTAACTGTGAGGAATTCTTGCAGCGAATAGGCTGCACCATAAGCTTCCATGGCCCATACCTCCATCTCCCCCAGTCTCTGGCCACCGAACTGGGCCTTGCCTCCCAGGGGCTGCTGGGTGACCAAGGAGTACGGCCCAATAGAGCGGGCATGGATCTTGTCATCCACCAGGTGGTGGAGCTTCATCACGTACATGATCCCCACGGTCACTTCACGGTCAAAGGGCTCGCCAGTCCTTCCGTCGTAAAGTCTCGCTTGCCCTGTAACAGGAAGACCTGCCATCTGGAGATACTTCTTTATCTCTGGCTCCTTTGCGCCGTCAAAGACAGGTGTTGCCATGGGTACGCCGTCCTTATACAGCCTGGCCTTTTCAACGAGTTCCTCGTCTGAGAGGTCCGCAAAATGGGATTTGTATTCAGAAGGTGAAAAGAGGCTCTTGACCTTGGCCCTTAGGTCGTCGACCTTGGAGAGGTTATCCAACAGCTCCGCCACCTGATTTCCCAATTCCTTTGAGGCCCATCCAAGATGGGTCTCCAAGAGCTGGCCTACATTCATCCTTGAAGGCACGCCAAGGGGATTCAGGATGATGTCAACCGGGGTGCCATCCTCAAAATAGGGCATATCTTCAACAGGCAGAATTCGTGACAAAACCCCTTTGTTTCCGTGCCTGCCTGCCATCTTGTCTCCCACCGAGAGCTTCCGTTTGACCGCCAAATAGACCTTGACCATCTTGATAACACCTGGGGCAAGTTCGTCCCCTTCGCTCAGCCGCTCGAGTTTTTCCTGGAAGGTTTCCTCCACTTTCTGAATCTTTTTCATGTACTGGCTTACAATGGCCTCCATCCTCTCGATTACATCCATTGAGCTTCGAAGGTCCGCCCCCATCCACGCTTCCACAGGGGTCTTGTCTATGTCGGCCTTGCTGATGGCCTTGTCGGCCCGCACCAATACCTCTCTGCCCTCCTTTAAGTCGGTCTTGAGTTTTTTCCCTACCAAAAGATCCTTCAGCTTTTCCCGGGCGCTTAGTGTAATGACCTCTATCTCGTCTGCCCGGTCCTTCTCCAGCCTGGCCCTCTCCTGGGCCTCGATCTCCAGGCTGCGCTGATCCTTTTCAACCCCTTTTCTGGAAAACACCTTTGCATCAATCACTGTGCCCTCCACTCCAGGAGGAACCCTGAGGCTGGTGTCCTTTACATCTCCAGCCTTATCGCCAAAGATTGCGCGGAGCAGCTTCTCTTCGGGTGAAAGCTGAGTCTCTCCCTTGGGCGTGATTTTGCCAACCAAGATATCGCCTGCCTTGACCTCAGCACCGATCTTTACAATCCCGCTCTCATCCAGGTTTTTGAGGGCTTCTTCACCCACGTTGGGTATATCCCGGGTGATTTCCTCTTTGCCTAACTTTGTGTCTCTGGCCA
>JAMOVZ010000002.1 GCA_027061865.1 Desulfobacterales bacterium | reverse complement strand
AACTTACAGGTAATAGCTGAATCCACTCTTCCAAACTATGAGAGTGAAGTGCTAAGGGTCGGAACCGGCTGTGCGGTTAAAGTGGAAGGGACCTTGGTCCCATCCCCTGCCAAGGGCCAGGAAGTGGAACTCCGAGCCGAGCGCTTGGAAGTCTTTGGGTGGGCTGATCCTGAAACATATCCCCTTCAGAAGAAACGCCATTCATTTGAGTTTCTCCGCACCATTGCACACTTGAGGCCCAGAACCAACACCTTTGGTGCGGTGGCCAGGGTCAGAAATTCCCTCAGCTATGCAATCCATACCTTTTTTCAGGATCGTGGCTTCTTGTACATCCATACCCCCATCATCACTGGCAGCGATTGCGAAGGCGCAGGCCAAATGTTCAAGGTGACTACCTTTGATTTAGCCCATGTGCCAAAAAAGGATGGAGAGGTTGACTTTTCCCAGGACTTTTTCGGCCAGGCGGCCAACCTTACCGTCAGCGGCCAGTTGGAGGTAGAGGCCTTTGCCCTGGCCTTAGGCGATGTATATACCTTTGGTCCCACTTTCAGGGCCGAGGACTCCCACACATCCAGGCACCTCTCGGAGTTCTGGATGGTGGAGCCTGAAATGGCCTTTTGCGATCTGGATGGCAATGTGGAGCTTGCCCAAGACCTCCTCACCTTTGTGCTCAAGTGGGTGCTTGAAAGGTGCAGGGAGGACCTGGAATTT
Source organism: Desulfobacterales bacterium (assembly GCA_027061865.1). Classification (GTDB taxonomy): domain Bacteria; phylum Desulfobacterota; class DSM-4660; order Desulfatiglandales; family Desulfatiglandaceae; genus JALVMN01. The sequence goes on along the minus strand of JAMOVZ010000002.1, from coordinate 2,950 downwards.
TTTGACAAGTGGATCAGGCAAGGGCTTGTTCAAACCCTGGAAGATGTGGCCTCCAAAGGCTTTGAGCGAATAAGCTACTCCGATGCAATTGAGATATTGTCTGGCTCTTCCAAGAAATTCGAATTCCCTGTGCAGTGGGGTGCTGATATACAGAGTGAACATGAGCGACATCTATGCGAAGAGGTCTTCAAGCGGCCTGTGGTGATTACCGATTATCCCAAAGAGATAAAGCCCTTCTATATGAAGCTCAACCCTGATGGAAAAACAGTAAGGGCCATGGATCTGCTGGTCCCCAGGATCGGAGAGATAATTGGAGGCAGTGAACGCGAAGACCGCTATGATGTGTTGCTGGAAAGGATGAAGGAGAGCGGGCTGAATCCGGATGATTATTGGTGGTATCTGGAGTTACGCAAGTACGGCTCTGCCCCTCATGCAGGATTTGGGCTGGGTTTTGAGCGTCTGGTTCAGTTTGTAACAGGGATTCAGAATATCAGGGATGTTATTCCCTTTCCCAGGACTCCAGGCAATGTGGCTTTCTAGAGGACCTTTCCATTTAAAAAATTCTCAAAGCTTATGGCCGTCGTCCTTATTCCTCTTTCGAAAAACAGATGCGCGGAACAGGCAGCAAGAGGCATCCCGAAAGGACCACTAAAGAAAAGGGGCAAAAGTTAAGGATGAATATCATTCGGGCACGATTGGAGGAAGGTGCAAAAGAGGCCACGGGCCTTGCAGTTATCATCGATGTGTTCAGGGCATTTACTTGTGCTCCCCTGTTTTTTTACTTAGATGCCAAGGAGGTGATCCTGGAAGAAGATCCATCCAAGGCCCTGTCTCTGAAACAGGAAAGCCCTGGCAGCATTTTGGTGGGCGAAGTTAATGAAGTGCCTATTGAGGGTGGGGATGCTGGAAATTCGCCTTCTGAGATCATCCAAAAAGGGGAAAAATTCTTTAAGGGCCGAACCGTAATCCACCGGACCACTGCTGGCGTAAGGGGGGCGGTAATGGCCCAAGGCGGGGCGGACTTGGTCTTGGCCGGCAGCTTTGTCATGGCCAAAGCCATTGCTGAGTTCATTAAGCGCAACAGGCCCAAGACCGTGACCCTGGTGGCCATGGGTGATAGGGCAAAAGCTCGGGCGCCGGAGGATGAGGCGTGTGCGGATTATCTGGAGCACCTCTTGACCGGCGCCCCTTACGATCACATTCACACTTTGAGCAAGGTGGTATTCCAGCCTACTGCTCAGAAATTCATCCAAGGGACAATACCCTATCTACCCAGGGAAGACCCCATATTTTGTCTTCAACGGGACCTGTTCCGTATGGTATTAAAGGTAGAAAAGAGGAAAGGGAAATTTCAACTTGTTCCTATAGAAATATAATCTCTGCCCCGGCTTTCTGGAGAGGTAACGGGACATGGCTTTATCCTTTTTTGGAATGCAAGTTCTGCAGGAGACAATGATAGATGCCAAACAATAGCGATGATAAAAAGGCCCAAGGGAAAAAGAAGAAGCTATACGAACAGATAATTTTCAGGGACTGGTGTAAGTCTTGCGGTATCTGCGCCGCATTTTGCCCCAAACAGGTGATAGGCCGGAACAATGCAGGCGAACCGGTAATAGAGCGGCCCCAAGACTGCATTGGATGCAGGTTTTGTGAGACTCACTGCCCTGACTTTGCTATCACCATAATTGAGCTAAACCATGGGGAAAGGAAACAGGCATAATATGGATAAGAAGTCTGGGACCAGAGGCTTTGTCCAGGGAAATGAGGCCATAGCAGAGGCGGCCATCATGGCAGGATGCAGGTTCTTTGCAGGTTATCCCATAACTCCTGCCTCTGAAATAGCCGAGATCTTGTCAGTGAGGCTGCCGGAAGTAGATGGCACCTTTATTCAAATGGAGGACGAAATAGCCAGCATGGGGGCCATTATTGGGTCCTCCCTTGCTGGGGTCAAAAGCATGACTGCCACAAGTGGGCCAGGGTTTTCTCTGATGCAAGAGAACCTGGGTTTTGCATGCATTGCTGAGGTCCCATGCGTCGTAGTCAATGTAATGAGAGGCGGGCCGAGCACAGGTCTGCCCACCAATCCGGCACAAGGTGACGTCATGCAGGCACGCTGGGGGACCCATGGGGATCATCCCATTATTGTGCTCGCGGTCTCGACGGTCCAGGATTGCTATGAGATCACTATTGAGGCCTTTAATCTTTCAGAAAAATACAGGGTCCCAGTGATCCTTCTATCCGATGAATGCGTCTCCCATACCCGAGAGACTGTCTGGGTGCCGGAGCCAAAATCTGTAAAGGTCATTGAGCGGATAACTCCCAGCATGCCCCCTGAATGGTACATCCCCTTTGCAGATAATGCCAGGGGAGTCCCCCCCATGGCCGCCTTTGGTGACGGCTATAGATACCATGTCACTGGCCTGATTCACGATGTGCGCGGATTTCCTACACAGAGGCCCGATGAGATAGAGGCCTTCATGAGGCGCCTTTTCCGCAAAATCACATTGGGACTGTCTGAGATCCAGAAAACGATCTCCTTCATGATGGAAGATGCCCGGGTTGCCGTGATTGCCTACGGGTCTGTGGCAAGATCTGCAAGAAGGGCCGTACTTCAGGCCCGGGAGAGGAAGGTAAAGGCAGGGCTGTTGCAACTCATCACCTTATTTCCCTTTCCACGGCCTGCTGTGGAAGAAGTTTTGCGCCAGTGCAGAACCGTCCTTGTCCCTGAAATGAATATGGGTCAGATTAGCAGAGAGGTAAAAAGAGTAAATCAAACCAAGTGCACGGTAAAAAAGTACAACCGGATCGATGGCCAGCTTATTACGCCTGAAGAAATACTCCGCGAGCTAATGAAGCTATGATACCAGCCCCTGGCTAATTACACACTCCATGCAGAGTCTCTCGCCCTCTATCTGCTTCAGTTTGGATTTCATTGTCGGCTCTCCACACC
>JAMOVZ010000001.1 GCA_027061865.1 Desulfobacterales bacterium | reverse complement strand
CAGCCCTAACCTTTGGCTTGTTTTCTTTGAACTGTGCTGAAACTATCTTCTCCCATTTTGCCGTAACCTCCACATAGGCCATGACCCGCGGCCTTTTCCTTTTTGCTTGCCCTCCTGGTAGCGGGACAAAAAACGGCTCCAGCTTTTCCTCTATCACCAACCTCTCAACCGGCTTGAGAATGATCTTTTTTTCCCTTGGGGCATCCTTTTCGTTCGGGATAAAGGCCTTTGCTGCAAAAACCGCCACAGAGCCCAACAAGAGGAGCCCAACCCCATAGATCAAAAACTTCTTGCCTTTTCCCTTCCTTTTATCCTTTGCTTCTTCGCTCTCCGTTGAAGATTTTTTTATCTTGGTCCCTTCCTCTTCAGCCGGTTCTTCCGGCTTCTCCTCTGGGCTTACCTTTTCATCCTTTCTTGGGGCTTCGGCCTCCCTTTCATGAACCTCCTCTTTGACCTCTTCAAGGGCATCGTCTATTTCTCTTGCGTCCGTTTCCTCGGCCGCATCTTGCTGTTTCCCCTCAGAGGGCTCTTGTTCTATGCCAGCCTTGTCTTCTGGGCCGTGGTCTTCATCTTCGTGCTCATCCAGTTCCACAAGCTCTTCTTTCAGGAAATCGGGGGATTCCTCCTCCCTTCCCTCCCCTGCTTCCCCTTGAGGCATCTCTTTTTCTGGAGCCTCCTGATTTTCTTGTCCGCTCACGGCCTTTTCCCGCTTGATTCAAAGTAATTTTTCATCCGGGTCCGCAGTCTAATTACAGCCTTTGTGTGAAGCTGGGATATCCTTGACTCGGTATAACCCATCACCATGCCTATTTCCTTCATGGTAAGCTCATCATAGTAGTACATGCTCATGACCAGCTTTTCATTGTGAGGCAATTTATCGATGGCCTCTGAAAGGATTTGGCACAGTTCCCTGAAATCCACATATTCAGCGGGATCAAAGTCCCGTGCATTCTGATATGCTTCCCACAGGCCGTTTACTTGCTTGTGGGAGATTAACTCCCCCAATTCCTCTTCGTTCAAGATAGAAACACCCCTTGTCTCTTCCAGCATCTGGTGAAATGAATCGAGATCCATGTTTAGTTCCTCGGCTACTTCCTTGTCTGTTGCTGGTGCCATCTTCCGGCTTTCCACTCGCTCATAGGCCGCCTCCAACAGCTTTGCGTTTTTCCGAACCGAACGCGGCACCCAGTCCATGGCGCGCAATTCATCCAGCATTGCCCCCCTTATCCTGAACTCTGCATAGGACTTGAATGCAACACCCTTGTCTGGATCAAATTTTTCTATGGCATCCAAGAGCCCCATTATGCCGGCGCTTACCAGATCGTCCTGGTCCACATTAGGGGGGAGCTTCATGGCAAGCCTTCCTGCTATGGTCTTTATGAGGGGAGCATATTTTTGGATATATGCCTCTCTCTCTGAGGGATCAATTCTTCTCTTCGGCTTCTGCTTCCTTTCATATCCCTTTACCTTTTTTGTAGCTGTAACAGCCATTCTCTTCTCTCTTTCCCTCTGTTATGTGGATCAACAGTTAACTGTGAATCAATTACTCAAGAGCCTTTGCCAAAAAAACTTGATATCCCCTTCAAAATCCAGGTGCTCTTGGTTGGCCAGCAGCCTTTCGGCCACTTCCATGAAACCCTTGCTGGCCTTGGATAGGGGATAGAGATCTACCACAGGCTGCTGTTGCCTGACCGCCTTGGGAACATGTTCGTCATAGGGTATCCAGCCCAAGTAATCCAGGGACAGGGAACCCAGGAACCTGTCCACCACCAGGCACAAGTGCTTGTAAATGCCATTGGCCTCTCGTTTGGTCTTGGCCGCATTCACCAACACCATGAACTTCTTTTGTCTATACTTCTTTGCCAGGATCTTGATCACAGCATAGGCATCGGTAAGGGAAGCCGGCTCATTCGTGACCACAACCACCTTCTCCATGGCGGCGAAATTGAAGTACATTACATTGGATGAAATGCCGGCCCCGGTGTCGATCAACAAGATGTCGAAAAATTTTTGAAGGGCGTCAAACTCGTCCAGGAGAAACATCCTTTGCGAATGGTTGAGGTCAGTGAGCTCCTGTATGCCTGAGGCAGCTGGGAGCAGATGGAACCCAGCCGGCACATTGATGATTATTTCTTGGAGTTTCTTCTCCCCTGAAAAAACATGCTGGATGGTGTAGCGGGGATTAAGGCCAAGGAGCACATCCACATTGCCAAGCCCCAAGTCCGCATCTAAGATCAACACCCTGTTGCCCAATCTGGTGAGCGCTAAGGCCAGGTTGGCTACCACACTGGTCTTTCCAACCCCCCCCTTGCCGCTGGTTACGGAGATGACCCTCAGTTTAGGGGCCTGCCTCTGTCCAAATGCAGCAGCTTGTTCTCCAGCTTTTTGTTCTTCAACTATATGTCTGAGCCGGCTGGCTTGATCCATCTCCTCCTGCTCCAGTAGTAATTTCATGTTCCACTCTTCTCTTCCTCTTTAAGATCCATTCAGCCATGCGGCGCCTCGTGGCCCTTTCGATGTCTTCAGGCACCCTTTGCCCCATGGTGAAATAAGAAATGGGGCGCTGCCTTGACAACAGAAAGTTCAGCATGTCTGAGATATCAGTGGCCTCGTCCAACTTGGTAAAAATATAGCTCCCCAAAGGCAGGGCGCCGAATCTGCTCTCCGCCATCCAAAGGTCTTGGAGTTTGGTGGTTGCGCTCAGTACCAGGTAGTGGTGGATTGGGTCTCCGGTATTGAATGTTGCAAAGAGCCGGCCAAGATCCCTTTTGTTTCCAGGGCTCCTTCCCGCAGTGTCTATGAAGATCAAATCAAAGCCGTCATAGGATCTGATGGCCCTTTTGAGTTCCACCGCATTTGAGGCCACAGAAAGGGGTATGTCCATAATCCTGGCATATGTCTGCAGTTGTTCCACGGCCCCGATCCTGAATGTATCCACTGTTATCAGGGCCGTCCTTTTACCATGCCTTACAGAGCTGAGCGCTGCTAGTTTTGCAAGCGTGGTTGTCTTTCCCACCCCTGTAGGTCCTACAAAGGAAAATATCCTTCCCTGCCCGGGGATTGGATGAATTTGCTTCAGCACTGAAATCAAGCACTCCTTGACCACTTCACGATTCGGCCTAGGGTTAGCCTCCCTTTCACCTTCAGGTGCGAGGGCCTTGATCACACTGGGATTGAGCCCAAAATAGTTATGATAGACCACTTCCTGGTTTGTAACCGCCCTTCGCAATATCTTGGCCTCCAAGGCCATCAAGGAGTCCCAAATATCCTTCAGCCTGCCCTCCAGCTCAGCCCACTTCGCAGGATCCTGTGCCTCGGTTGATGGTTTACCCAAGGCGCTGGAGTTATCAAGGGCCTCATAATCTATTGCTGCTGTCACCTCGATCCTGCTCCTCCCCTTTCCAGCATAGCCCTCAACTGGGCCGATGGTTCGGGTCTCAAGGATCACCGCCTCGGGCCCCATCTCCTTTTTGACCATTGTGAGGGCCTCTTGTGGGCTGTTAGCTATGAACTTCTTGATATTCATCACCTAATCCTTATCTCTGAAATGGCTTCGACCTTGACGCCGGATGGAATCTCGTTGTGGGAGAGGACGGCCACATTGAGGTCAAAACGATCGCACAGTTTCTTTAAATGTCTTCTAACCGTGGATGAGCAAAGAATCACGGGATGTTCGATCTGGGCCGCGGTTTTCTCCACCGCATTCTTAATGGAATCGATGATGCTCTGGGCCTCTCCTGGCTCTAGCGCCAGATAGGCTCCATACTCTGTTTGATTGATCCCTTTTGATATGATCTCCTCCACCTGACTGGAAAGGGCGAAGACCTTCAGCGTGTTTGTTTTGTCCACGTAGGGTTTTACAAGAGTCCTTGCCAACCGCTGGCGCACGTATTCGGTAAGGATGTCGGTGTCTTTTGTGATGGGAGCATAGTCTGCCAAGGTCTCAACAATGGTAAGGAGGTCCCGGATGGAGACCTGTTCCCTAACCAGATTCTGGAGGATTTTCTGAACAGCTCCCAGGGTAAGCTGGGAGGGGACCAGTTCCTCTACAGCCTTGGGATATGTCTCTGCCAGGTTGTCCAAAAGCCTTTGAACCTCTTGGCGTCCCAAGAACTCATAGCCATGCACCCGCACCACCTCTGAGAGATGGGTGGTTATTACACTTGGAAGATCTACCACTGTGTAGCCTGCAAGTTGAGCATCGCCCTTTTTATCAGGGGTGATCCAAACGGCAGGAAGCCCAAAGGCCGGATCCTTTGTCCTGATTCCCTCTATTTTCACCTTTGTGTCCCCAGGATCTATGGCAAGGTAGTGATCCATCATGAGCTCTCCCCTTGCCACGGTGTTTCCCTTTATGCAAATGGCATACTCGTTAGGCTTGAGTTCCAGATTGTCCCTAATGTGCAGAGATGGAATAATGAGCCCCATCTCCAGGGCATATTGCTTCCT